>DYRY01000145.1 GCA_020718465.1 Anaeromyxobacter dehalogenans
TATTTATATTATAAAAAATAATAAAATTATTTTTTTCTTCAAGTCCCTCGCCAAGTATTGGAGAGGGATTTAGGGAGAGGGTTCTTTAAAAAAAATATAAAAAAAAACTCTTTTTATCACTTCTTTTAAGTTATGCAAGATATCTATTATTTTTGTGATTATTAATATCACCACACAAAACAGATTTAATTAAAAATAGTTTGCATTAAATTATAAAAAAAAATATAATTTGTTTTTAGTTTTGAAAGTTTATATTACTATGTTTCTTAATTTTAATCTGGAGGTATACTATGGAAGCAACAGAAAAAATAAGATTTTTAATGGAGTTGGGAAAAAATTATTTTAATTTTCTATCAAATCATAAATATTTTAATGAAAATATCTCAAAAGATATTATTGATTCAATTAAAAATATAACTGAAAAATTACAAAACAAAAAATATACAGTTGCTGTAATTGCAGCAATGAAAGCAGGAAAATCTACAACTTTTAATGCACTTTTGGGAAAAGATATTTTACCAAATGAATCAGCTGCCTGCACAATAGGAGTTACAGAGATATATCATAATAATGAAAGTACAAATATAGTTGAAAAACACTTTAAAAATGGAAAAAAAACAGTTATTCAATCAACAGATAATCAATTGTTAAGCGAAGTGTTTTTAAATGATATAAGAGAAACAAGAAAATCAAAAGATGCAGAAGAGATTAATAAATATGTAACAAAACAGCCTATAATCTCTCTAAATAATGAAAAATACTCAAATCTTGTAGAAAATTTTGTATTAATTGATACTCCTGGACCAAATGAGGCAACAGATGGAGCTTTTGATACTCAAAAATTAAAAGAGATTACATATTATCAATTAAGAAATGCAGATGCAATAATTTTTATATTTGATTACTCCCGATATAAAGAGGAGACAAACGCAGAGCTTTTAAAAGCAATTTTTGCAGGAAGAGAGGATATTAAAAAAGATAATGAGAAAATATTTTTTGTTGTTAACAAAATTGATATGAGAACTTCAAAAGATAAAACTAAAGAGGGAATTTTAAATGATGTAAAAGAGTTAATTATAAAACAAACAGAAAATATTATAACAAATCCCCAAGTTTTACCTTTATCTGCTTTAATGGCAGTTTATGGCAGAGAGATAATATTTAATACAATCTCAAATTCAGCAAAAGAGGATTGTAAAAAGAGATATGGTTCTCTATTTACAACAAAAAAAATAATTGATGGCGAAGAGTATGATATAACTCCAAAACCAGAAAGTTATGCAGAGAAATTAATTGAAATGTCAGATATTTTTGAACTTGAAAACAAAGCAATTCTTCAAACTTTTAAAAAATCATCTCAAAAAATAGTTTCTAATGCTTATGAGTATTTTTTAAACTCTTTAAATGGAGTTATAAAAAATATTAATGCCTCAAAAGAGATGCAAAATAAGTCAATTGATGAAATAGATAAAAACATCTCAATTTCAAAAGAGAAAGTTAAAAAATTAAAAGAGACAACAGAAAATATAACAGTAAAAATAAATTCTAAAATTGATGATTACAACAAAAAGATAAAAAATTTAATCGATACATTGGAAAACAATGTTGTTCAAAAAGTTGATTTGATTTTAAACAATCAAAAAAATATTGAGAACTCAACAAGTCAAGAGTATCTTGAAAATATTCAAAAAAATCTATTTACTCAACTAAAATCATCTGTTGAAAATGAGATAATAAGAAAACAGGATGAGTTAATAAGAGTTATAATGATGATGCAATTTTCTGTTAATCAAATGTTATCTTTAGAGTTTAAACTTTTATCAAAAAAAGCAAATGACCTTATAAAAGATAATTTTGATATCCCAATCGAAACAGAACAATTTATTCCAATTGAATTAAACTTTTTAAATGTTGAAGAGAGTATAAATATTGAATCAAAAGTGGGTGAATTTTCAAGTAATGTTTCCGACTCCGACAAAATAAACTCTACAATTAAAGGTGTTGCTGCTGGAGCAGTTGCAGGGAGTGTTTTTGGACCAATTGGAACATTAATTGGTGGAATATTGGGAGGTTTAATGGGTTATAACTCTTCTGATGGAGAAAAAGTATCAAAAGTGATAACTTACTCAATTGATTTAACTGAAAAGAAAAAAGAGTTAAAAGAGAGTTATAAAAAACATACTGAAACTGTTAAAACAAAGTTAGAGGAGGAGATTTTAAAAATAAATAAAAATATTGAGGAGAAAATCTCAAAAGATGTTGAAAATTTTATCTCATCTATTAATAATCAACTTGATAATTTAAAAAGAGATTATGAACAAAACCGAAATCAAAAAGAGTTTTACTTAAATGAACTAAATAGTTTAATAAAACAGAGTGAATTTTTTAAAAATGAGTTATTAAAAATTAATGGAGAAAATAATGAGTAATTTAAATGATATTATAAAATCTTTAAGTAATTTTATTGATTTTTTTTCAGATTTTGATATTGATAAATCAATAATTGAAAAAGTAAAAAGAGAATTAAAAGTTGGAAAAGAGCTTGTTGAAAAAGAGAAAAACAAAAACTTTTATCTCTCTATTATTGCAACAATGAAATCAGGTAAATCAACTTTTCTTAATGCTTTACTTGGAAAAGATATTTTACCAAACGAAACAACTGCCTGTACTCTTGTTCCAACAGAGATAACTCTTGAACCATTTGTTTCTGTTATTAAAAAAGTTTTTAAAAACGGAAATATCGATAAAATAAAAGGGAATTTTAATTTATCAGAGCTTTTTCATGAAGATGTTCGTAACTATAGAAAATTACTAAGTGAAGGAAAAAATATTGATATTGAAAGATATGAAATCTCTCATGATTTACATAGTATCTCTTTTGAAAACTCAAATGTAAAATTAATTGACTCTCCTGGAGCAAATGAGATGGAGGAGTTGGGAATAAACTCTTTAAGTATAAAAGAGATTTATAAAAAAATAGTTGAGAAATCCTCTTATATTATTTTTTTATTAGATACTCAATATTATAAAGAGGAGGCAAATAAAAAGTTGATTGACCAGATTTTATTAATTAGACCTGATTTAAAAGAGAAAATTATTTTTGTTTTAAATAAAATAGATCTATTTAATGATACAAAATCGGTTTCAATTGAGAATGCAAAAGAGGATGTTAAAAAATTATTAAAAGAGTGGGGTTTTAAAGGAAACTATTTTTTTACTCTTTCGGCAAAAAAAGCACTTTATGGAAGATTGGTTTTAAATTCATCCGATTTAACAAAACATGAAAATGATATGAAAAAAATGTTACCATTAATGAGCAAATTTGTTGATGGAGAGGAGATTAATTACTATCCTAAAATAAAAGAGCACTATTTAACTTGGATTAAAGAGTCAAATATTGAAAATCTTGAAAATTTTATGGAAGAGAAAATTTTTTTAGATATTAAAAATATATCAACTAGTAGTTTTGATGATTACATTAGTAGCAATAAAAAATTTATTAATAATTTTATTAATGAATGGGTTAATGATTTAAATTTTAAAATTAAAAATATTTCTAAAGATTTTGAGGAGTTTAAAAATAGCTATTATGAAATAAAAAAGGGATATGATGCAGCTCAAACTATTTATGAATTTGCAAAAAAGTTTGAAAAAAAACTTCAACAAAGAGAAGCAATGTTTAATAGATTAAAGCTTGAAAATGAGTTAAAACTACTACAATATCCCAATCCTTATAGAGATTTTACTAATTCAACAACAGAAACATATAGTTACAATGATTTTAAATCCTATTGTGAATATAGAACAGCAAAAGTTTTTGCAGAGGGTTATGAAGAGGATCATCAATATGATGAACGGGAGGATGAATCTGATACTATTGCAAAAATAGATAGAATTGAAAAAAGATATCATGACTATTTTAAAGATTTAAAATCTGTTGTTAAAAATTTTCATACAAAAAAAATTAATGATTTAGATTTTGAAGTTTATTTAAAAGATGCAATTCCTCTTTTTGATATAGGAGCAAAAGAGTTTAATTTAAATATAACTAAAAAAACATTTGAATACAGTAATGATAATCGTATGCCAAACTATGAAAACTTTCCTCAATTTTATTATGAAGGAAAAAGAGATAGATATGGTGATGCACAGTGTAAAATAAAAGTTGGTTGTAGAAAAAAACTTGGACTTGCTTATGGAAATGCTTTTGAATATCTTCAAAAAATATCAAAATCAACTATTGATGATTTAATTGATAAAGAGAGTTTCTACTTCTCAACTTTACTAAATATTATCCAACAAATAGTTGAAATGATGAATGAGAATAATAAAAAAAGTGAAGAGATGATTGATGTAGCGAAAAATGGAGATAAAAAAGTAAAAAGTTTTGAAAATAGATTGAAAGAACTAAAGGGATATATAACTGAAGTGGAAAAAATAAAAATTTTATAATGTAAGAGGGAGAAAATGACAGAAATGCACTTGATTTTAAAAGAAAATGAAAGAAAATTTATTGAAATGTATCAGGATTTAATAGTTGTTTTAAATGATAAAATTAAAGCAAAACTATTTCATGAATATTATAATAAAAATTATGAAACTCCTTTTGAAATAAAAGAGGAGTATATTAATTTTTTAAATGAGAAAGATTTTAATTTTACTATTCAAAGAGTTCAACTATCTTTTCCAAAACAAACAGATTATTTAAGTATTAAATACAGAGATAAATATTTAGTTGCATTAGGAGATGATGGAGTTGTAAGAGTTTGGCAATTTAATAAAAACAGTGATATTTTTTCTCTTTTTGGAGAGTATGGAGAGGAACAAAACAGTAAAACTTGTTATGATTTACTTAATGAGTATCTCTTTTACTCTATTAATAAAACTCTATATGTTTACCATATTTTTTCAAAAAAAATTGTTTTACAAAAGGAGTTTAAAGAGCAAATAGAGTATATTGATATTAATGATTCTAAAATAACTCTATATTTTCAAAATATTTTACAACTATTTTCATTTGATGATAATAAATTAGTAGCTGACAGTTTTGAAAACTACTTTCAATTACCAAAAAATGAGAAAATAGTGGAGATTGAAAATAAAATAGTAGAGATTTCAGAAAAAAATATAAATATTTTTAACACCAATATCAAAATAGATAACGAGATTAAAAATATACTTTTTAATAATTTTTCTGAATTAAATGCTCATAAAAACTCTATAAGTTCATTAGATTTTTCCAAAACAAAAGATACTCTTATTTCATCAAGTTTTGATAAATCAATTAAGTATCAATATGAAACAATTAAAGAGGGATTATCATCTGAAAAAAAAATAGTAGACACAACTATAAAACTTTGGAATTTACAAACTTCAAAACTTATAGATTCATTATCAATTCACAATAAATATATCTATAATGTTAAATTTTCAAAAGATAATAGATATATTATTTCTGCAAGTGAAGATAAAACAGTAAAAATATTCTCTATTTTTGAAAAAAAAGAGATTTACTCAATAAATAGTAATTCTACTCCTTATGGTATTGATATTTCTGAAAATAATATTATTGCCTATTCAGGAGAAAACAATAGTGTTATTTTATTTGATGTTGAGGAGAAAAAAGAGTTATATAAATTTATTGGACATGAATATTATGTAAAATCTATTTCATTTTCAAATGATAATAGTAAAATTGCTTCAGGAAGTTGGGATAAAACTATTAAAATTTGGGATTTAAAAACTAAAGAGGAGTTATTTACTTTTCAAGGACATAAAGAGGTAGTTTTCTCTCTATCTTTTTCACCAAATGATAAATATTTAATAAGTGGAAGTATTGATAATCATGTTAAAGTTTGGAATGTTGAATTAAAAACAGAAATATTTTCATTTAATGTTAATTCAAATGTTTACTCTTTAGCTTTTATCTCTAATGAGATATTTATTACAGCGGGACAAGATGGATATTTAAAAATATTTGATATTAACAAACAGAAAGAGTTAATCTCTTTTAATGTTAAAAATCCAATTAATTATATCTCTATTGATAGTGATAATAATATAATTGCCGTTGGTTGTGATGATACATCAATAAAATTATATAAAATATACTATTTATATGATGATAAAATTTCAATCATCTCTTTTAATCCAACTCTTCCAATTTATGGTGTTCAAAAAATTGATGACTTTTTAATAATTTACTATAAAAACGGAAATGTTCTTTGGTTTGATAAAAATGGTGTTTTGAAAAATAGATTTACATTAAAACTTAAAAGCAATGATGAATTAATAATTGAAGGATTGCAACAACCTCAAATAAATTTATATGCTTTTGAAAATGATTTTATTATTGAAAAAGATGGATTCTATTTTGGCTCTGAAAATTGGAGAAAATATTTATATTTTGTTGAAACCAATAAAATATGTTTATTTGATGAGGGTTATGATTACTATTATGATTTAATGACAAATAAAAATCTTTTTGAAGAGATATAGTAATTTTTTTTAGAACTCACCCACACAAAAACAAATTTAATTTAAAAAAATCTTTTGTTTTAATCTAAATGATAAATTCTGAATTTTCTTTGCTTAACTTTACCCACCAAAAAACAGATTTAATTTAAAAAATCTTTTGTTTTAATCTTAATGATAAATTATTAATTTTCTTTGCTTAACTTTACCCACACAAAAACAGATTTAATTTAAAAAAATCTTTTGTTTTAATCTAAATGATAAATTCTGAATAATATTTGATTTAACTTTACCCACATAAAAACAGATTTAATTTAAAAAAATCTTTTGTTTTAATCTTAATGATAAATTTTGAATTTTCTTTGCTTAACTTTACCCACCAAAAACAGATTTAATTTAAAAAAATC
>DYRY01000146.1 GCA_020718465.1 Anaeromyxobacter dehalogenans
TATCAATATGAATAGAGGAGTTTAATATGTTTAGAGGTTATGCAAGAGGTCTAATAATAGAAGAGATTTAATAAATTTAATATTTGATTAATTTGATTTTATTTTTTAAAGATTTTTTATTTTTGCCTTAAATACTATCTTTTTGTAGTATTTAAAATAGATATTTTATTAATTTTTAATAAAATTTATGTTTTACGATTTTGTTTTAAATGGCTGTTTTGGAATTTTGTTTCTAAGGAGGAAATATGAGTATGTTCTGTTATCAATGTCAAGAGGCTTCAAGAGGAGTTGCTTGTAATGTTGCTGGAGTTTGTGGAAAAAAAGAGGATCTTGCAAAACTTCAAGATCTTTTACTTTTTGTTGTTAAAGGAATCTCTTTTTATGTAATTCAGGCAGATAAAGAGGGAGTTTCTCATAAAAAAGAGGACATTTTTGTTATGAAAGCAATTTTCAGTACAATAACAAATGCAAATTTTGACTATAATGCTTTTGTTAAACAGATTAATGATGCCTTAAAACTTCGTGATGAGTTAAAAACTAAATTAAAAATAGTTCATTCAAACCTTCATGAATCTGCAACATGGGTTGGAACAGAGGATGAGTTTGAGTTAAAAGCAGAATCTGTTGGTGTTTTAAGAACTGATAATGAGGATATAAGATCTTTAAGGGAGTTATTAACTTATGGAATTAAAGGTATAGCTGCCTATGCAGAACATGCATATCAATTGGGCTATGAGAATGAAAAAATTTATGAATTTGTGTATAGAGGATTAGTTGCAACTTTAGATGATTCTTTAAATGCAGATCAGTTGGTTTCACTTGTTCTTGAGTGTGGTCAAAATGGTGTTAATGTTATGGCTCTTTTAGATCAGGCAAATACAACAACATTTGGGCATCCTGTTGCAACAAAAGTTAATATTGGGGTTGGAAACAGACCTGGAATTCTTATAAGTGGTCATGATTTAAAAGATTTAGCAGATTTACTAGAGCAAAGTAAAGATTCTGGAGTTGATATTTATACTCATAGTGAGATGCTTCCAGCTCACTACTATCCAAACTTTAAAAAATATAGTCACTTTTTTGGAAATTATGGTGGCTCTTGGTGGAAACAGAAAAGTGAATTTGAATCTTTTAATGGACCAATTCTATTTACAACAAACTGTATTGTTCCTCCAAGCCAAGATGCAAAATATTCTGATAGAGTCTATACAACAGGTGCTGCTGGATTTGGTGGATGGAAACATATTGCAGACCGCTCAGAGGATGGAATGAAAGATTTTTCAGAGATTATAGAGTATGCAAAAAAATGTAAACCACCAATTGAGCTTGAAACTGGTCATATTGTTGGTGGATTTGCTCATAATCAGGTGTTTGAGCTTGCAGATAAAATTATTGATGCTGTTAAAACTGGTGCAATTAGAAAATTCTTTGTTATGGCTGGTTGTGATGGTAGAATGAAAAGCAGAAATTACTATACTGAATTTGCAGAGAAATTACCAAAAGATACTGTTATTTTAACTGCTGGTTGTGCAAAATATAGATATAATAAACTTCCTCTTGGCGATATTGGTGGAATTCCACGTGTTATTGATGCAGGACAATGTAATGACTCATACTCTCTTGCAATTATTGCTCTTAAACTTAAAGAGGTTTTCCAGCTTGGTGATATCAATGAGTTACCAATTGCCTATAATATTGCTTGGTATGAACAAAAAGCAGTGATTGTTCTACTTGCTTTACTATATTTAGGTGTGAAAAATATCCATTTAGGACCAACATTACCAGCATTTTTATCTCCAAATGTTGCAAAAGTGCTTGTTGATGCTTTTGGAATAGCTCCAATTGGAACTGTTGATGAGGATATGAAACTCTTTTTAGGATAAAAAATCCTATATTTAATAATAAACAAAATATTTTGTTTATTGATTTCTGTTTTTAAAAAAAATATAGTTTTTATTATAAATAGCCTAAGTTAAAGTTTAAAACTAAAATTTAGGCTATTTTTTTTGCTTTTTTCTATAAAATAAAAAAAATTAAATCTTTATGAATATATTCCGTTTATAAATGTCTAATACATGTTTTTTTGGGGGTAATTATGAAAAAATGTTATAATAAAAAACATCAAGCTCATCCAGATGATGCCCATACTGATGCTAAAAAATGGTTTAAACAAAAGGGAAGAAAAAAGCTTCGTAAAAAACTTAAAGAGGAGTTAAAAAAAGAGGATTTTTAAAAAATTGACTCTATTGATTCAAATTCTCCTCTTATTTTTAATAAAATTTTATTAAACTCCTCTTCAGAAAGATTAATTCCATTTTTTTCTAAAAAATTTATAAGAATGCTATTGTCAGAATCAAAACTATTTTTTAAAAGAATATAGGCAATTTGAACAGATAAAAATATCAATTTTTGTAGATTTGATGAAAGTGGAGCAGGTGGAATATGATGTACTCTTACTGCATCTATTTGTAAAATTGAGAAGTTCCAATTATTCAAAATAAATGCAGAAAGTTTCATGTGAATTGATGCAGAAACTCTTCCAACAAAAGTTGAATCAGGCCATCCAGAGATTTTATAAAATTTTCTATACTCTTGAACTGAGTGATAAACAACAATCTGACCAACATCATGAAGAAGAGCTGTTGTATAGCCCTCAGTTGGCTGAATATTAATATAATTTGCAAATCTGGAAGCAATTAGAGAGCTTAAAAGAGAGTGTTTCCATATATTTGAGATAGCCTCTTTATAAAATGTATGCTGAAATATTTTTGATTTTATTGATATTGCTAAAACTAATTCTCTTAAACCATCTAATCCTATTCTACTTATTGCCACAGATAAAACGGTTACATCTTTTAACCCCTTATAATATGGAGAGTTTGCTAATTTTAACACTTTTAAAGCAATAACAGGATCACTCTGAATTATCTGTTGATACTCATTAAAATCAGCTTTTGTGTTGTATGAAAGGGCAATTATTTTTGTTGCAACAACTGGAAGTATTGGAAGCTCAATTTTTTCAGAATCTATAAGATTAACAATATACTCTATTAATTTGACATCATTCTGATTATTTGATGTTGTTTCAGATATTATCGAGTCAATAATCTCCTCTGTTGATTCCCATTTATAGTTAATCTCTTTTAAAATATTATCATCAATGTTTGTTGTATTTTGAAAACTATTGATACTATTTAAAATTTTATAATTACTATTTTTTTCATTATCATTACTATTTTTTTCTAAAAAATTATCTTTATTTATTTTATCAGAAATGCTCTTAGTTGAATTATCTTTTTTTTCTAAAGCAGAATTATCTTTTTTTTTAAAAAAAAATGAGAAAAATCCCATATACTCCTCAATAAATATTACTCTCCATTGTAAACAGTATCAAACAACATATCAAGAAAATAGATAAAAACTTAAATAAAAAACTCTTATCTATATTTTTGTAAATTTTAAAAACTAAAAAAAAACAAAAAAAATCATAAATGAATGGTCTATTTAAGCCATTAAATATAATAAAAATAAAAATAAAAATAAAATTTTATAAAAAAATAGTGAATAGTAATAATAGCATTGTTTTTTTTATTTAAAATTGTTATAATTGTAATTATTTTTATGAGGTTTTTATGTTTAAGTATCTATTAATTATTATTACAACCATTTTACTTTTTGGTTGTACAGAGGATGATGCAAAAAAAGGATGTTCTCCAGAAACACCAACTGGTGTTTGTCCTGTTGGTGAGATTTGTAGTGAGGGAGTTTGTGTTGATTGTTTAACGAGCAGTGATTGCTCTGATCCAACCAAACCAATTTGTAGTGATAAAGTTTGTGTTGCTGGTTGTTCAAGTAATGATGATTGTGAAGATTGGGAAAGTTGTAATCCAACAACATCACAATGCCAACTATTAGAGAATAGATGTTTAACGAGCAGTGATTGCTCTGCTGCTTTACCTATTTGTGATGAAAGTAACACTTGTATTCCTTTTGAGGTTACAATTGCACACCTAAATGATACACATAGTTATTTAGGGGAGAGTGAGTTATCATTATTTTATGATAGTGTTAAAACATATACATATGTTGGTGGATTTGCAAAAATTGCAACAAAAATAAAATCTTTAAGAGACTCAAATAGACATTTTATGTTTCTTCATGCTGGAGATGTTTTTCAAGGAACACTCTACTTTATAAAATATGAAGGAATGGCTGATTTAGCACTTCTTAATGATATGGGTTTAGATGCAATGGTTCTTGGAAATCATGAATTTGATAGAACTTCAGAGCTTCTTGCTAACTTTATTACAGGTGCCTCTTTTGAGGTTTTAAGCTCAAATATTGATGCAACAAATGATACATTTTTAACTGGGAAAATTACACCATATTTTATAAAAGATTTTAATGGCCAAAAAGTGGGTATTATTGGAGTTACACTTGAGGATACTCCAACAATATCATCTCCTGCAGATGAGTTAGTTTTTAAATCTGTAAAAACATCTGTTCAAGGTGCAATAACAGAGCTTTCAACTCAAGGAGTTAATCGAATTGTTGTTTTATCTCATCAAGGTTACGATTTAGATAAACAGTTAGCACAAGAGGTTGAGGGGATTGATTTAATTATTGGTGGTCATACTCATACACTTTTAGGTGATTTTGGTGACTTAGGTTTATCAACAGCAGGAGAGTATCCAACAGTTGTTGAGTCTTTAGCTGGAAAAAATGTTTATGTTGTTCAAGCTTGGGCACAATCAAAAATTTTAGGAAAAGTTAAACTTATTTTTAATGGTGATGGTGATATATCTCAAATTTCTGGAAATCCACTTCTTCTTGCAAGTGATATTTTTAAAGTTAAAAATAGTGAAGGAGTAAGAGTTGAGGTTGAACCATCAGTGAAAGAGTCTATTTTAAATATTATCTCTACAAAAGAGGTTATTGAAGTTGTAATAGCTGATGAATCTGCATCTACAAAAATTGCAACTTATAAAACAGGTGTTGATGAGCTTCAACAAGAGGTTATTGGTAATGCTTCAGAAACAATTCTTCATGTTAGAGTTCCAAATACAATACATTCAGATGGAACACTTTTAGAGCATGGTTCTGAGGTTACTCCTATTGTTGCACACTCAATTTATCTTAAAGCTATTGCAATTGGTCAAGATTCACATGCTGCCCTTGTTAATGCAGGTGGAGTTAGAACTGATATTCCTGCTGGAGAGATTACAGTTGGAACAGCATATCAGATGATGCCATTTTTAAATAGTATGGTGATTATTGAGTTAACAGGAGCTGAAGTTAAAACAATGTTAGAGGAAGCTCTTGTAAGAGCATTAACTGGAACAGAAAATACAGGCTCTTTTCCATATTTTTATGGATTTCGTTATGTTGCAAAATCAACAGCACCACATTTAACATCAATTGAGGTTAAAAATGGTGAAACTTGGGAAGCAATTGTTGATGAAAATAGTTATAAAATCGCTACAAACAGTTTTATAGCTGGTGGTGGTGATGGTTATAATGTTCTTAAAAATGCAACAGGCTATAAATATGATACAGGCTATACTGACTCTGAAATTTTAATTGATTACTGTAAAGAGAAAGAGAGTATATCTAAATTTTCAGAGCATTTTGTAACAATTACTGCAGAGTAATTAATTATCTCTTAATAAATTCAAAAACCATACCATTTTTTATAGATTCTGAATATATTTTTTTTGAATGTAGTTTTTCTTAATAACATAAAGTCTTAAATTCAAATCTTGCATAATTGTCAGATTTTCCATAAAAAATATAAAACCTTTTCAAAGTATAAAAAATATTACTTTATAAAGTTTTTCATGTTTTATCAATCATTAAAAAAGTTGGAATATTCATTAGGTTGAACTTCATTTTTAATAAAATGTTTTACTTTTCTGAAAGCAAAATCATATCTATTTTCTTCATCTTTTAAACTATTTATCGCCTCTTTTTCTTTTTGAGTTATATCATTAACAATATCAAGCTCTTCTTCCAATTTTGTTTTTGTGGTAATAAGTTGTTGATTGTATTTTGCATAAAACTCATAATTTTGATTATTATCAAAAGCTTTTAATAGTTGTTCCAAGCTTAAAATTCTGTCAATTTTATTTCCATTTAAAACAAATGAAACATTTCCTTCAGAAAAAAACTCTTTATATTTTATCTCTTTTTTATTAATTTCAATTTGAATTGCTTTTGAAACGATTGATAACAAAGAAAGAGTATTTTCATCTGTTTTTTCGAGATTTGCAATAGCCTCTTTTCTTTTTAATCTCAAAGATTCTCTTGCTGACTCTTTTTCACAAAAAGTATCATAAGAAATTTTAAAACTATCATGCATTAATTTCCAAATTGGAAGATGCAAATATGATTTCATTGCTGTTAAAATTTTAAATCCACCTGACTTTTTTTTATTTCTTGTTGTCATAAATCCTCCAAAATAAAAGTTCATAAAAAATTGGTAAAACAGGGACATTTAAATTTTAAAGAGAAAATAGAAAATAATCAAGAAAAAATGTAATTAATTTGAAAAAAAATAAAAAATATGAAGATAAAGTCGATATGACTATGAAATTTATTACTTCTTCCAAAGAAACAGGAGATTGGAGTTTACAATCAGATGGAAAAGAATTAGTTAATACAACTATTGATGGTATTTTTTCTCCTCAAAATAAAATGGCAAAAAAAATTATAAAGGAAAATACTAAATTTGCTGATCAGGTTTTAAACTGATACTTTTAAAAACAGAAAATCAAGAAAAATAAATTTATTTCTCATCTTTTGAGATTTTTCAAAAAAATATTTCCAAAATAAAAATATTTTGACGTTTTTCA
>DYRY01000147.1 GCA_020718465.1 Anaeromyxobacter dehalogenans
TAATTGCAGAAAAATATTAGAAATAGTTATTTTTTCTTTAGATAGTATATAGAAAGTTGGTGAAGTTAAGTTATAATTTATAGAGTTTTTATTTAGAATAGTGATGTAAAGTTTAGATAATATTGATGTTCTCCACCCTCATCTAATCCCAAAGAGTATCCTATAGATAGATTATATCCCTCAAGATAGCCTAAATAGAATAACATTGTTAACTCTCCTCCAAATCCCTGTTTGGGTTCAAAATCAAAAAGTTTTTTAGATACAGATGCAATATCATAAAAAACTCTAAAATAGTATTTATGGATATAAACAGGAATTGTTGCATATCCAATATTACTCTCCCAAAGATGAGCTCTATACTCTAAATTAAGAATATTAAGTGCTGTAGATTTAAAATATTGCATTGGATAACCACGTAAAAATATTCCTGATATTGAGGTTCTATCGATCAAACTATCAATAATTGATGTTGCAGGAGGATATCCACCAATAAAATTACTATATAATCCATTTTCAGAGTATGAAAGGCTATATGTATATCTAGCGGCAATTGCACTATGAAAAATTGGTATTGGTTGATAGAATTTATACTGTATTGAGAAAGATAAAAAATTCTCTGTTGCCATTATATCTTTATCTCTTAGTGAAAATTGAATATTTAGACTATTTCCATTTGAAAATCCTGGAGTTTTAACAAAATAGTCTAAATCCCCATAATAGTATCCAAAAGAGATGAAAAATCTCTCAAACTGCTCTGGAAATTTAGGAGGAGTTTCCCATGGTGAGTAGTTATAGTGAAGTTTAGAGAATGTAAACCATCTATAAGCAGATGAGAGATATATAAAATTGCTTCCATAAATATCGGAAAAAGGAAGAGAGATTGAGCCAGAAAATGAGTGATATTGAGCATTATACTCTGTTTCAATCCCATTAACATAAAAGTTATTCATAATTAATGGAGTATAACCATATCCTAATGAGTATCGTATTGAGTGACTATTGTCTCCAATATAAAATGTGAAAAAAATATCATCAATATCAAAATCATAACCTAAAATTGATTGGTAGTATATTAAATCTCTAACATCAGAGTTTGATAAATCTATAGATATCTGATTTTTAAAATTTGATGACTCAATATTAGGGGAAAAACTTTTTGGGAGAATCTCTGGAAAAACAGAGAAATCATAAGCTTTATAATCTATTTTCTCTTTTGATAAAATAATTTGATTAATATTATCTGAATTTGTTCTATCAATAGAATCACTTTTGATAAAATTTTCTGGATTTATCTCTATTAAACCAAAACCATTCTCTGGGCGATAGTGAAGCCCATAAATTTTTTTTAATGTTGGATGATATAAAATATTTATAACTCCACTAAAAAAATTTGTTTTTTTAGTGATATTTAACTCATTTTTATACTCATAAATATTTAAAATATTATTCTCTCTGTTTGAGATAAAGTAAAGTTTACTATTTTCAGAGTCATAAGTTGGTGAGATGTTATAAAAATTATCTTTTGTGAGATATTTTATTTTTTTTGTTGCAATATCAATTTCAATAATATCCCAAAAATTGCTACTATTATTAACTGTTGCTATAATAGTTTCACTATTTTTAAAAATAGGGGAATCTAATGTTGTTAATGATTGAAAATCTGTTACTTTATCAATTTTTTTTGTGAGAGGATTGTATATCTGAATGTTATGTTTTCCACCCTCATTAATAATTAAAGCAAAATTAAAGCTATTTTTATCTCTAACAAATGATACAACTCTTAAATCCTCTAATTCTGTAGACTCCTCTAAGGTATCCAAATTGTATTTTTTCAGAACTCTAAAGAATCTGTTTCCAACCCTCTCAAAAGCGGAATAAAACAGAGTATTATCAATCTGTTCTAATGTAGATGCCCCTCTTTTAAAATTAATTGAATCTACAATTTTTTCACCATCATAAATTATCTTTTTTGATAGATGCTCTCCACCTCTTCCATAAACCAGAAGTTTATCATCAAAAACTGATATTGATTCAACTCTTTCTTCTAAAATCTCTTTATACTTTGTTAACCCTTGAATCTCTAGTTTTGATAAAAGATTTTTAGCTTCACTTTTTTTCTCTTTTATAAAATCTATATATGTAGTCTCAAATGTTTTATTAGAGCCTTTTTTATATGCACCATTAATTCCATAAGGAATAAGCTGTTTTCCATAAGTATCAATAAAATGGGCCATTTCCGATTTATCATAATCATTTTGAAACAGATGATAGATAAAAAAAGTTCCATAAAGGTAATATAATCCGCCATAAGGGTATGTTGTTGTTATATTTGATATCTCTGCAAGTGAAAAATTATGGTGCATAATTGATGTTCTAAACATCATCTGATAGTAGGGTGAGTTAACTCTTCCCTTTCCCGTAAGTTGAGACTCAAAATAGATTGCAATTCCCTCAATAATCCATTTAGGAAGTAGTTGACTTGGAGCAACTGTTGGCCCTAAAATAGTATTGATAAATTTATGTATTGGTCCCATTGAGGAAAGATGAACTGTGTGAGTATATTCATGAACCAAAAGAGAAAACAGCCAATCGGAGTAGTATCCAAGCTCTGAATTTGTTTGAGGTGGATATGGAAAAAGATGAATTAATGGAAATGGAAGAAGTCTTGCAAAACCATTTGAATCATCAACAATATCAGATATAACAACTCTTGTTTTAGGTGGAGTATTTTTAAGATATTTTGTTAGCATTTTATGTGTTGCCTCTAAATCCTCAACTGTTTTCTGAGCTAATGCTTCAAAATCATTTTCATAAGAGACTTTAAAATTTGTTGACTCTATAGTTTTCCATTGAGCAAACATAGTTGTTTGAATTAATAAAATTATAAATAATACAGATATTTTTTTTATCATAAAAAACTCACCAATAAGATTTTTTATCATATTTTTAAAAAAAAATCTATTACTAAAAAAAAATCTATTATAAGTAAATAAAAATTGATTTTAAGCGTCTAAATATATTGATTGCTATTTTTTATATAAAGGGGTATCACATGAAAAAAATTATCACTCTGCTAATTTTAATCTCAATCTCGATTTTTGCAAAAACACCAATTGTTGGTATTGCACCAATTGAAAATAAGGGATTAAAATCATATCACTCAATAGTTGGTGATGCAACAGATTACTTCTCTGTTGTTCTTTTAGAGACAAAAGCAGTTAGAATTGTAACTGCAGATGAAAAAAAAATGAAACAGTTTGGTCAACAGTTTACTCTTCAAGAGCTTGGAGTAATATCAACAGAGGATGAGGCTAAAGAGTTTGGTAAATTTTTAGGAGTAGATTATATTTTATATGGCTCTTTAGCATATCTTGGGGAAGCCTTTGTTTTAACAATGAAAGCATATAATATTGAAACAAGAGAGCTTGTTTTTGCAAAAACAGTTGAGTTTCGTCAAGATAAACAGTATAAAGTTGCTGTTAAAAATCTAGCTCAAGGGATTGCAAATAAAATTGTTCCAAACTCAGTAAAAGAGAGTGATATAAACCTTAATACAGATTCACGTCATTTTTATGATGCTGCAGAGTCTTTTTCACTTTTTATTCAAAATTTCAAAAAACAGCTTCCTATAATCAGAGGAAAAATAATGAGTATGCCTAAGGCAGGAGTTTTAGAGGTTAAATTAAGTCATGTTCCTCAAAAATCCCCTAATGGAATAAAACTTCAGGCAACAAGAAAAGGGATAAATGGTGTTGATTATGGTGGTGTTTTATATCTTTCATTTAATGAAAAAGGGGGACAAGAGGCAAAATATTTAAGAACTGAAGTTGGAAAATTTGAAATTGGAGATGATGTATCAACAGAGTTATACTCTCCTAAATTTGCTTTTGGTGATTTTATAGATGAAGCGGAAGGAAATGAGGATTTAAGTAATAAATTTAGAAAAACTGTTATTGAGCAACTTCAATCTCTTGCAGGTGTAAAATTAGTTACAAATGAAAAAATTGATTCAATTGCAAAAAAAATAACATCTCCTCAAGAGAGAACAAAACAACTTCGTAAACTTTATGGTGAGGGAATTGACTATTTTATAGATGGTAAATTTATTGGTGAACCAAGTGCAAGAAGAGTTGATTTTAAAATTTGGTCAACTTATGATGGGAAAGAGGTATTTGTTATAAAATTTGAAACAAAATTGTAGTGGATTTTGTTAGTTTTTGGTTTTTAGTTGCATTTAAATTGTGATTTGGGTATAATCTGCAGTTATTATTGTTTACTTTTATAAGGAGTTGTAATGAAAAAATTAGTTCTTTTACTAGTTTTAGTGAGTTTTATGTCAATCTCTTGTGGTTCAACAAAAAAAACAAAAAAAGTTAATCGTATTGATGCATCTGAGGAAGTTGATTTAAGTGGTGATTGGAATGATACTGATTCTCAAATTGTTTCAAAAGAGATGATTAGTCAAATGCTTGGAGAACCATGGCTTGCAAAGGCAAAATCTAAAAAAGATGGTGAACCAACGGTTATTGTAGGAAAAGTAAAAAATAAATCAAATGAACATATCTCAACAGAGACATTTGTAAAAGATTTACAAAAAGTGTTGATTGGTTCTGGTGAAGTGGAGTTTGTTTCTGATAAAAAAACACGCACTGATTTAAGAGATGAGGTTGAAGATCAAACAATGAACTCTTCTGATGATACAATGAAGGGACCTGGAAAAGAGTTAGGTGCTGACTATATGCTTGTTGGACAAATTAATACAATTTCAGACAGAAGTGGTGGAACAAGTCTTAAATACTATCAAGTTGAACTTGAGCTTCATGAACTTGGAACAAATAAAATTGTTTGGATGGGACAGAAAAAAATTAAAAAAGTTGTTAAACAGAAAAAAAGAACTTGGTAATTTTTTGATTTTAAAAAATTATAATTTTTTTTATGATTGTTTTATAGTTGTGTATGTTTTTCTACTGATTTTTTCTAAGTAGCAGAGTGATAATCATTTAATTTGGGGGATTTTTTAAGGAGAATTATGAATCATTATATCAAAGGGATGTTATCTTTTTTTCTACTGCTTTCTCTTTTGGCCTGTGGGGTGAGCCAAAAGCATTATCAAGTAGTAGAGTCTCAATTGGCTGTAAAAAAATATGATGCAGCAGAAAAAACAATTATTAAGGCAAAAAAATCGGAATATGGAGACAACAATAAACTTTTATATCTCTTAAATTTAGGTTGGACTTTTCATTTAGCAGGAAAACATGTTGAGGCTCAACAGGTTTTTGATGAAGCAGATAAAACAATTGGAGATCTTTTTACAAAAAGAACATCAGATGATATTGCTGCTTTTATTGGAAATGATAATAATCTTCCTTTTGAGGGTGAAGATTTTGAGAAAATTGCACTTACAATCACAAGAACATTGGATTTTATGTTTAATGGAAAACCAGATAGTGCAAGAGTTGAGATAAAAAAAATTGAAGAGAGAATGAAGTTTCTAAATAGTGAACGAAAAGAGAAGGCAACTTATGGTGAAGATGCTTTTGCACACTATCTATCTGGATTAATTTATGAAATAGATGAAGAGTATAATGATGCTTATATATCATATTTTAAAGCCTATCAGGCATATAAAAAGTATGAATCAAAATATAAAACATCAACTCCTACTTTTGTGAAAGAGTCTGTTATGAGATATGCAGATGAGTATGCAAATGATGCTGATTTAAATATGTTAAAAAAAGAGTTGACATCCGTAAATCCAAAAAATTTAAAAGATTACCAAAAAGAGGGACAACTTGTTTTTGTTCACTATAATGGTTATGCACCAAAAAAAGTTGAGAGAACATTTAAAATTCAAAGAGGCTCTCAAAAAGATTTAACACAGGATATATATATGGCATATCCAGAGTATGTTTCAAGAACTAAAAGAGTTGCTTATGCTCAAGTTTCAATCAATGGAGAAACATTTAAAACAGATGTTGTTCAACCTATTGATAAAATTGCTTTTATTGATTTAAAAGAGAGAATGAAAAGAATTTGGACAAAAATGATTATCAGAAGAGTTGCAAAATTTGTTGCTTCAGAAGTTGCTGGTGGTTCTAAAAAAAATGACTCAGGACTTGGAGATTTATTGCATTTGGCATCAAACATTTCAGAACAAGCAGATGTTAGAAGTTGGAGATTCTTACCAGCAGAGATTGGAATGAGTACAATCTCTTTAGCTCCAGGAAAATATGATATCAATATAACATTTCATGCTTCAAATGGAGCTGTTATTGATAGAACTACCTTAAGTGGTGTTGAGGTTAAAGCAAAAGAGAAAACATTTAAATGGTATCAAACAGTGAGATGAGGTTTTATATGAAAAAATTATTTATTACACTGCTTTTAGTTTTTGCAGTGAGTGCTTGTGGAAGTACGAAAAAAACAACAAAACAGATTGTTAAAAGAAAAGATGGAAAAGTTATTACAATTCAAACAGGAGCTCGTCCTGATTGGGTTGATGGTCGTTCAACACAATATCCAAATGCTCTCTATATTACAGCAGTTGGCCATGGAAGAAATCGTGATGATGCTGAAAATGATGCACGTGCCTCAATGTCAAATATATTCTACTCAAAAGTTGAGTCAGTTTCTCAAAGTATGAAAAATGTTAGTAGTGTTAAAAAAAATGGTAAAATGCTTTCAAGTGAAGTTAATTTTGATGCAGACCAATATACAAAAGTCTCAACAGAATCAGTTTTTAAAGGTATGTTTTTAAGTGAATATTGGCAAGATGAGAATGGAACAATATATGTTCTATCAACAATTAAAAGAAGTCAAGTTATTCCTGCATTAGAGGATGCTAT
>DYRY01000021.1:0-4356 GCA_020718465.1 Anaeromyxobacter dehalogenans
TTGAAATCTCTTCCAAATAAAGTGAAAAGTTATCTCTTAACGTTAAAGCTTGAACCATAATAAACTCCATAAAAAGTTAATAACCAAACCAACTCTAATATAATATCCATAAAAAAATTGTCAAGAATCAGATTTTAAAGAGCTAAAATAAAACCTATTCTATAGTAATTTAAATATAAAATGTAATTATAATTAAATTTTACTTTAAACAAACTCTCTCACCATCAATAAAAACTTGTTCAACAGTTGAGTCTCCCATTGAGTATGGAATCATTTTGTAATTAGAGATATTATGAATTAATAAATCTGCTTTTTTTCCTTTCTCTAAAGAACCTAGCTCACTATTTAAACCTAAAGCATAAGCTGCATTTAAAGTTATCCCTTTTAATGCCTCAAGTGGAGTTAATCTATTTTTTAAAACAGCTAAAGATAAAAGAAGTGGAATATTTTGAGAGTGTGCTGAACCTGGATTAAAGTCAGTTGATATTGCAACTCTAACTCCAGAAGATATCATCTCTCTAGCATCAATAAAGTTATTTTTATTTGCAAAAAGTGTTGCAATAGGTAGAAGAACTGCTACTGTTGAACTTTTTGCTAACTCTTTTATATCATTTGATGTTATCTCCTCAAGATGATCAACACTTAAAGATCTATATTTTACACCTAATAGAGTTCCACCACTATGAGTTATTTGTTCTGTGTGAAGTTTAGTTTTTAGATTATAGTTTTGAGCTATTTTTATGATTTTTTCTGCCTCTTCAATTGAGAATGCAGTTGGTTCAATAAAAATATCAACTGCCTCTGATAAATTATTACTTTTTATAAATGGAATCATTTTAGTACAAATTAAATCAATATAATCACTCCGATTCTCTTTAAACTCTTTTGGAATAACATGAGCCCCCAAATATGTTCGCTCCACTCTCTGTTTTAAAAGATTTTTTAAAACTTTAGCAACTTCTAAAATTTTTAATTCACTCTCTTCATCTAATCCATATCCAGATTTTATTTCACAAGTTGTAACACCATAACGCAAAAACTTTTTCATTCTACTTTGAGCCAACTTTAAAAGCTCTCCAAAAGTTGCGTTTCGTGTTGCTAAAACTGTGTTATGAATTCCTCCACCACTTTTTAAAATTGACTCATAGCTTTCACCAAGAGCTCTACGTTGAAACTCATCAGCTCTATCTCCTCCAAAAATAAGGTGTGTATGACAATCAATAAATCCAGGAGTTATAACTTTATCATCAACATCAATAATCTCATACTCTTCTGAGATATCAAGCTCTTCCATTTTTCCATAACACTCAACAACTCCATTTTCAATAATTAAATAACTATTCTCTACTATTGGAGAGCCTGATTTTTCATCAAAGTGAATTAATGTTCCAATATTTATAAAAACTTTTTTCATACTACCTCAAAAAATCATACATTAAGATTTTAATTTTAACCAATAATAGTATAAAAAATCAACTCTAATTCTTATTTATTAACTGTTTTCTATTTTTTCTCAAAAAAATCAAAAAAAGAGTTTTTATTTCTATAATTTTATATGGAGTAAGATTTAAAAATTAAAATATTACGAAAAATGATTATATAAATTTGATTTTTGATTTAATCTTTGTTACAATCGCTCATATTATGTATGGAGTTTTTTAATGTATAATAAAACCGATTTAATTCTTTATGATGAAGAATATCAGAGGTTTAAAGAGGTAATTGATAACTTTCTTTTAATTTCAGGATCAAAGTATGTCTTCCTTTTATCAAAATCGGGGCAGGTTCTTGTTGAATCTGGTCAAACAGAGCATCTTGATGTTACATCTTTAGCATCTCTTATTGCTGGTTCAGTAGCTGCTACAATTGGACTTGCTAAAATTGTTGGTGAATCGGAGTTTTCTGTACTTTTTCATGAAGGTGAATCTAGTAATATATATATATCACTCCTTAATGAGCGTCTTATTTTAGTTGTACTTTTTAGCAAAACAACATCATTGGGACTTGTGAGATTAAAAGTAAAAACAATACAGCCATCAATTCAGGCTATATATCAAAATCTTCTAAAAAAAATGGAGACACATACTTCTCAAAGCCTTTTAGAAAATATTAGTGATGATGATATCGACAAATTATTTGATTTTTAATTTTTTTTAATGAGGTAGTATATGCCACTAATCAACTATGCAAGCCGTGTCATCAATCTCAAAATTGTCTATTATGGACCAGGGCTTTGCGGAAAAACAACGAATCTACAATATATTTTTGATAAAACAGACCAACAAAGAAAAGGCTCTTTAGTATCACTTGCAACAGAAGCAGATAGAACACTTTTTTTTGATTTTTTACCAATTGAGGTTGCTCAAATTAATGGATTTCAAACAAAACTTCATCTCTATACAGTTCCTGGGCAGGTTTTTTATAATGCAAGTAGAAAACTAATTTTAAAAGAGGTTGATGGTATTGTTTTTGTTGCAGACCTTCAGGTAGCTAGATTTGAGGCAAATTTAGAGAGTATGGATAACCTTATTGAGAATCTTGAAGAGTATGGTTATGATATTAAAGAGATTCCAACAATTATCCAATATAACAAAATAGATTTACCCAATATCGCATCAATTACAGAGCTTGATAAAGAGATGAATCCCTATAATTTTCCAGTATTTAAAGCCTCTGCTGCAAATGGTCAAGGGGTTTTTGAAACTTTAAAAGGGATTGCAAAATTGGTTGTAAAAAGACTTCAGGGGAAATAACTATTTGGAAGGTATTTTATGAAATTTCTACTTTTTTTTCTGCTTTCACTCACTCTATTGGCAAACGATCAAGATGAAGAGTTAACAAAAGCATCTCAAAAAATTCAGGTATTACAAGCAAAAGCAAAAGAGATTGAGAAACAACTTGATCAATTAAATGAAAAATTAGCAAAAACATCTACGGATGTTAATACTAATGAGTCAAAATCAGAAACAAAAACCGATTTTTTCTCCCCATTTGAGTTTGGTTCTTATGGTCGAGTTGGTATATCAACAAATTTTGATGGTGGAAGAGGAAGAGATCTTAATATTGTTGCACATGGTTCAAGATTAGAGAAATCTCCATATCAAGAGTTGTGGATGAAGTATGATTTCACCTCACCAGAGGCAAAAGCAGATGACATTAAAGTAAGATTAATGTTTACTCTTGCTTTAACAGATAACTACTTTCATTATGATGGTGTTTTTGATACAAAAATGGCAATTCGTCAATTTTACATTGATGTTGACAATATTTTTTCAAAAAAACTTAATTTATGGGTTGGTTCACGTATGTATAGAGGGGATGATATCTATCTTCTAGATTTCTGGCCTCTTAATAATCTTAATACAATGGGAGCAGGTGCAATATATCATTTTAACGAAAATAGTTCTAATGGTGGATATATCCAGCTTCATACAGGTGTAAACTCACTTAATCAGGGAGATACATCAAATCCATATCAATACTCATACTACTATGTTCCAAAAACAGGAACTGTTGAAACAGAGAGAATTTTATTGTTAGATCGTCAAAAATCTATATCAAGCCTTCTTTTTGGATATCAACTTCCTGAATTAAAACTCAACTTTAAACTTTATGGAGAGTTTTACTATATTGCTGATGGAACATACAAAAAAGAGTTAAACAGCTACTCATTACCATCTGATACTGGTTGGGTCGCAGGTTTTCAAACAACATATTATGGTTTCGGAAAAAACTCATTTGTTCACCTATTTGTAAAATATTCTGCAAATCTTGCTGCTTATGGTGAGATGGGAATTCCTTATGGTGTTAATAATCAAAGAACTGCATCTGGTGCTGGTGAATTTTTAGTTGGAGTTGCATCTAATTTTGAAACAGAACAATTTGGTATTATGTTTGGTGGATACTATCGTTATTTTCAAGATGCTGATAGTAATAAATATGATAGTGATGATTTTTCAGAAGGAATTGGAATTTTACGCTTTCAATACTACGTAACAAATATTTTTCATCTTGCAGCAGAAACCAGTTTTCAGATGCAACAGAGAGCAAATCTAAATCCAGAAACATTCAAACAGGAGACACCTACCCTTTTTAAATTTGCATTTATGCCAACAATCTCTCCAAATGGAAAAGGAACATATATGCAACCACAAATTCGTTTAGTATACTCTCTTGCAAAATATAATGATTCTGGAAAACTTCTTTTTGAAGAAGAGGATCCTTTAAGAGGAAAATCTGTTCATCACTATTTTGGAATCTCTGCAGAGTGGTGGTTTAACTCACTATAAATAAAATAATAAGATTTTTAAAAACCAATTATAGATATTATATTTTTTATTAATTATAAAAATAGTT
>DYRY01000021.1:4456-8515 GCA_020718465.1 Anaeromyxobacter dehalogenans
GATTTTTAAAAACCAATTATAGATATTATATTTTTTATTAATTATAAAAATAGTTTGATTTTTATGTTTAAAAGAAAAATAATAGAATAAAAATTTTAATTTTATTAGAATAAATTTTAATTTTATTAGAATAAATTTTAATTCTAAGCGTCCAATAGAAACCATTATGGATTTGGAGGATTTATGAAAAAACTGTTTTTATTTGCTTTTTTATTTACTTTTTTAGGTTGTGGTTCTAAAGATGAAAAAGAGATCACATTTACTATTCACAATAGTGAAACAATAACTCAGGCTACAACTTGGTCTGGAAATCACAAAATTCAGGGAACATTAATGGTTAATGGTCAACTCAATATTGATGCATGTACATTAATTCATATGGACACAGACTCACTTATTCATATTAGTGATGGTGGTTCTGTTGTTGCAGTTGGTCGAGAAAATTGTCCAATTGAAATAACATCTGCAAAAGAGATTCCAGCTGTTGGAGATTGGAGAGGAGTTGAAATTAACTCATCAGCATCAAATAATAATGAGTTTACATGGGTTAATTTAAAATATGCTGGAAGTGATTATGGTGCATTTTGGCTTGAAGATAACACAACTGTAAAATTCTCAAATCTCTCACTTGAAAATATAAAATTAATTGGAATTATACTTAATGGAGATAACTCAAGAGTTCCAACATTTTCAAATGTAAAATTTAAAAATATTGGTTCATATCTTATAAGTGGTAGAGCAGATACTATCAAACAATTAAATCCTATTGTTTCAGAAAATAATCTGAAAAATTATGTTCATGTTTCTGGTGGTGGTATTAATGCAATAGCCACTTGGAAAAACCTATCTGTTCCCTATTTAGTGGAAACTCTTCATGTTAAAGAACCACTTACAATTGAGGCAGGAACAGTTTTAAATATGAAAAATGACTCTGCAATTCAGGTATATGATTCTGGAGCAATAATAACACAGGGAACAGCAGTTGCTCCAGTTATTTTTGATTCAGAAAAATCAACACCAGAGGCTGGTGATTGGAGTGGATTTGAGATTCAGGCAACATCTTCTAATCAAAACAGTTTTCAATATACATATATCAAAAATGTTGGAAACTACTATGGAGCTCTATGGTTAGAGGAGGGGTCTGAAATCTCTATCAGTAATACTGTTTTTGAAAATGTAAAAGAGAATGCTATTACAATGAGTGGAGTTATTAAAGTTAAAAGTTTTGAAAACAACAGCTTTAAAAATGTTGAAAAACATCCTATTGTTACACATGCAAACAATGTTAAAGATTTACGTCCAATAATTCATGAGAATCTTGGAAAAGAGAGAGTTCTTATTGATGGTGGAGATGTGACTAACACAGGTACTTGGTTAAATCTAGCTCTACCTTATGAATTAAAAACTATTCATATTACTGAAAGTACTTTAACAGTTGAAGAGGGTGTTGAGATTCAGATGGCTCCAGAATCATCTGTTAGAATTTTTGATAATGGTGCTTTAATTTTAAATGGAACAACTGAAAATAGAGTTACAGTAAAAAGCTCTAAATCGGCTCCAGCAGTTGGCGATTGGTGTAATTTTGAGATATCTGCAAGTGCATCAAATAACTCTGCTTTTAAAAATGCTGATATTATGCATGGTGCTGGTTGTGGTTATGGATATATATGGCTTGAAGATGGTGCAACAATTGAGCTTGAAAATGTAACTTTTGGTGAAAGCCAAAATAGTTGTGAAGTTTCTGGAGATGGAGATGTTAATTCAACTAATACAACTTATGAAGTTTGTGAATAAAATTTATAAATAACTACTCACTTTCACGCTCTTTAAGAATACCATTCCGATAAAATTTAATTAACATTTTTAAATCAAGAATAGTTGTTAACATCTCTTTTCCCTCATCAGTATCTTTTACTTTGGTTCTATGTTCAACTTTTTCAAGTAAAATTATTGTTGAGTGAATATCTTTCTCCTCCTCAATAGCCTTTTGTGTTGATTCAAATGGCTCATGAGATGCAAGAAGTAAACCAAATGAGTTATAGATAAGTGTATATCCTGCAATTCCTGTTTCTGGTTGATATGCTTTTGAAAATCCACCATCAATAACAATAAGCTTTCTATTTGCTTTAATAGGACTCTCTCCTCTCTTCTCTTTAACAGGAACATGACCATTTATAATATGGGAATTTTTAGGCTCTAAACCAAACTCTTTAAGTATTTTAGCACAACTATCTTCACTATCTCGATATTTATAGTATGGGTTTTTCTCTTCTTTATGTAGTGATTTATCCTCAATAAAATATCTTTCGAATGTTGCCATCTTTTTTTTCCCAAATAAAGGGGAGAGTTTACCACACCATAAATACCACATAATATCAAGACCATAAAGAGTATCATCTGAATTTTTTTCCCCAAAATATCCCTTTCTAGTTAATCGTTCTAATCTATCCATAAAAGATTTGCCTGAATATATCTTTCCAGAAACTTCAACTTTAGAGAACTCCCCATCTTCATCCATTGGAATACATCCATGATAAAGAAGATTACCATTATGAACAAGATATACCCCACCCTTGGAAAAAAGAAATCTAACATGCTTTTGAAGTTTCTCATTATGCATAAAGGATCCCTTCAATTTTGACATCACAATTTTCTCATCTTCAGATAGTTCATATGGATTTTGCTTATCTATAGTTGGAAAATGGGTATCTTTTAGTGGGTACTCAACACCATCAATAGTTACAATTTTTCTATCTTTATCTATCTTATCAAGCAATAATCTATCAATCATATCAAATTGTGGACTTCTTTTAATAATTTGTCCCTCAAGTTTTAGTTGGATAATCATAATTGCTTTATGCATTCTACCAAAAAGAGCCAACTCATAATCATTATATTGATGTTTATCTTTAGGAATAAATAGTTCACAGGGGTCATCACCATAATGTTTCATTGCAAAAGTTGCAAGTGGCATTGTGTTAATTCCATAACCCTCTTCAAGTGTATCCAGATTAGCATATCTTAAAGAGACTCTCATTACATTTGCAATACATGCATCTGAACCTGCAGCAGCCCCCATCCAAACAATATCATGATTTCCCCATTGAACATCAATTTGTCGCTGTTTCATCAGCTTATCCATTATTATATCTGCTCCAGGTCCTCTATCATAAATATCACCAATTATATGAAGTCTCTCTATTGCTAACTTTTGTATCACTTTTGATATAGCAATAATAAACTCCTCCGCTTGGTCTAAAGATATAATTGTATTAATAATACCCTGATAGTAATCCTGTTTATCAGGATTATGATTCTGTTCATGAAGAAGCTCCTCAATAATTGGGGCAAACTCTTTTGGAAGCATCTCTCTAACACGCATTCTTGTATATTTAGATGCAGTTAATCTACAAACTTCAATAAGTCTATAAAGAGTTATTCTAAACCAATTATCTTTCTCTTCAACTCCCTCAAGAAGCATTTTAAGTTTTTGTCTTGGATAATATATTAGTGTTGCAAGAGCTCTTTTCTCTTTTTCAAATATTGTATTGCCAAAAACATCATTAATTTTTCTTCTGATAACACCAGAGGCATTTTTTAAAACATGTAAAAATGGTTCAAACTCCCCATGAATATCAGATAGAAAATGCTCTGTACCTTTTGGAAGATTTAATATTGCTTCTAAATTAATAATCTCTGTTGAGGCTACTTTTATTGATGGATAGTGAATTGATAGAGTTTGTAAATGTCGAAGAGCTAACTCTCTTAGATGTGTTAGCTCCTTTTCTTGCATCATTAAATCTTCCATACTACTCCAATCCATTAAAATTTTCTGTATTATAGCATAAAAAAATCTAATAATTTGTAATAATTTAGTGAAACTTTTTAAATTTTTTTTTAATATAATTTTTTATGTTCATTATACTTTTTAGAATCTGAATATATATTTTTTTTATTATTTTATGTTTTTAAAATTTTTTTTAATATATTTTTTCATGTTCATAATACTTTTTAGAATCTGAATATATATTTTTTTTATTATTTTATGTTTTTAAAATT
>DYRY01000021.1:8615-26805 GCA_020718465.1 Anaeromyxobacter dehalogenans
TTTTAGAATCTGAATATATATTTTTTTTATTATTTTATGTTTTTAAAATTTTTTTAATATGTTTTTTCATGTTCATGATACTTTTTAAAATCTTAATATATATTTTTTTTATTATTTTATGTTTAAAAATGACATTGATGATTTAGGAGGATGGAAATTTAAAAAAATAAATTTTAAATTATGCTCAATAATTACAAAATAAAAGTTTTATTTACACAAAATCTCTGTTCTAATAGCAGTTGACTCCGATTTAAATTCCACAAGAATAACATTACTACCAACAAAACCATTACAACCAAAAGTGGTCTCTGCAATTTTTTCAACTGTTGTTACTGTTAACTCTTTTTCAAAATTATCACCAAAACCACCATTTAGTGTTGAAAAAACTATACTTTTCTCCTCTTCAGAGTTAATAATAACTTTTAAATTTGCTTTTTCAGATTCAGTAAGCTCCATTTTGTTTACAAAGAGTTTCAAAACACTTTCACCCTCATCAGAACAGGAGAAAACAGATAATAAAATTAGTGTAAAACAAAATAAAAATAATCTTTTTTTTATAAAAAAATCGCTTTTTAACATAAAAAACTCCTTTAATAAAATCTATTTGTTTTTTTATTAAACAGTAGTAAAAACTACTTTTTAAATTTAGATTTTATAGATAGATTTGTCAATATATTAAATATTTTTTATGATTTTAAAAGATATATAAAACTATTTGATTAATTTAAGCTCTGCATTAGAAGTAATCTCCATTTTCATACCCATACTCATAGAGATTTTTGTTTTCCCTTTTAAATTTTGAAGTTTTCCATCTTTTTGATTAAACTCTAAATCAACAACTCCATCCATTTTCATTCCAATTTG
Source organism: Anaeromyxobacter dehalogenans (assembly GCA_020718465.1). Classification (GTDB taxonomy): domain Bacteria; phylum UBP6; class JAFGXH01; order JAFGXH01; family JAFGXH01; genus JAFGXH01. The sequence continues at coordinate 9,480 of DYRY01000021.1, forward strand.
ATGAGCTTCAGGATCATTTTCAGCAACCATACTATTCATCTCTTTATTGTCTGTTTTAATATTTAGTTGAGCTGTTAATAAACCATTTTCATATTTTTTTGGTAAAAACTCAACACTCATCATTGGAGCAGTTACAGTCTGTTTTTGAGAAACTACAACTGCTTCTATTGGTAAAACAAAAAGCTCCATATATCTTTTTGGTAAAATATCAACTCTTTTATCCTCTTGAGTAACATTTCTTAACTTTGTTTTCTCTACTTTCTGTTTTTTCTGAATTGAAACACCACCTTTTGCTACTCCTGATTTTGGATCAAATGAGGCATAAACTTCAACTTGCTCCTCACCAGTATCAACAGAACCTTTTGCACTATTTTTATTCACAGAGGCAGATACAAGATATGGATTATCATTTTTATCCATTAAAATATAAACATCCTCTTCAAATGTTACTTCTCCTTTTGATGTTATTTTTCCCTTAACTTTTAAATCCCCTTTTGTAATTCCCTTATCAGATGCTACTAAAGCTTTTGATGGCATTAAATAAAGAGCAAAAGAGGATACAATCATCTCAAATGAGGCCGATTTATCCCCATTTACGTTTATTATTTTAATATCAAACTCTGTTTCAGACCTAAATTTCTGACTCATTCCTCCAGCAGAATCTAAGCCTGGCATTCCAAAACCTCCCATATCACCCATCATATCATTTGATAGGCTCATTTTCATTTCAGTATCCTCAACCGCTTTATATCTCCAAACATCACCATTTTTAAATTGATATATAAGATTTATAGAGTCCCCTTTTACTCCAGAGTTTTCAGTTTTTACATTTATTAAACTTTTGTTTTCAACTGTAAGAGTAGTTTTCTCCTCATTTTGATTATCTGTTTTAACATCTAACTCATCTTTTTTCAAATTTATATCATCTTGAGTTGTAACAACAGTTGTTTTTTCTGTTTTCTCCGATTTTTTTAGGTAGAGATGCTCTATTAAATATATTGCACCATCTTTTTCAGTCACTTCAATCTCAAACTCTCTAACTTTAAGTTCAACACTTTTCCTTTTACTAAGATTAAGAGTTGCAAACTCTGGAGCAACCCCTTTTAAAACAAGAGTTGCAATATCATTCCCCTCTACATCACGATATGTTACAATATCATGTTGAATTTCAACTTGTGATTTACTATAAGTTCCATAAAGATATCCATCTTTATATATTGAACCATCAAAAAGAACAAGTTGACCATTTTGAGATGCCTCCATTGCTTGAGGATGTGTTGTTATTGAAACCATAGGAATTCCACAAGCTATTGCTAGTGAAAAAATAAGAAATACCACCAATTTTTTCATGTTAATCTCCAAAAATAAATCTACGACGTTAAAAATTATAATATATTCAAAAAAATAAATACATCAAAAAATAAATATATTGTAACTATTTTTAAAATGAGTTTCTTATTATTTTTTTATTTTTGCATAAATAGATTGACACAACTATTTTTTATATTATGATATAAGATATATTAATTTAAAAAAACGTAAAAATTACGTTTTTATTTAGTTTTCATTAATTTTTATGAGGTTATTATGATGGATGTTGATTTAAAAAAACTTCAAGAGGTTTTTAATTATGAAAGATTGAAAACAGGTTTTTTCAATCAAATAAAGATGGCATCAACATCACTTCCAAAAGATGTTGAAGATGCAATTAATTTAGCATATAACAATGAAAAACAGAACTCTGTTTCTCAAAATATACTTCAACAGATTTTAGATAATGTTCAACTTGCTAGAAAATACTCTATCCCAATTTGCCAAGATACAGGAACTCATATTCACTATATCTATTACCCTTTTGGTTTAAGAGAGAAAAATATTGAAAAGGCAGTGATTGATGCAACAATAGAGGCTACAGAAAAATCAATACTAAGACCAAACACAGTAAACTCACTCACAGATAAAAATAGTGGAAATAATATTGGAGAGAAAAATCCACAAATCCATTTTCATCAATGGGATGAAAATTATATCTATGGAAAACTTATGTTGAAGGGAGGTGGTTCTGAAAATGTTTCTGCTCAATACTCTTTGCCAAATAGCAAACTTCATGCAGGAAGAGATTTGGATGGGGTAAGAAAAACTGTTTTAGATGCAGTTTTTAATGCACAAGGAATGGGGTGTGCTCCTGGAGTTATTGGTATTGGAGTTGGTGGAGATAGAGGTTCATCATTTTTAACAGCAAAAGAGCAACTTTTTAGAGCACTTTTAGATAATAACAGTAATCCAGATGTGGATATATTAGAAAAAAAACTACAAAAAGAGATAAATGAACTAAAAATTGGTCCTATGGGTTTTGGTGGAAATACAACTGTTTTAGGAGTTAAAATAGGTTTTGCACATAGATTACCCGCAAGCTATTTTGTTTCTATTGCTTATATGTGTTGGGCTCATAGAAAAGCCTTTTTAACAATTACCGAAAATGATATCTCTATTAAAAATTAAATTTAAAACTTTTTTCTTTTAGATAAAAATAGAGTTTTTTTTAATTTTTTTATTTTAGATAAAAATAGAGTTTTTTTTAATTTTTTTCTTTGAAAATAATAAGGAGTTTTTATGGCAACAATAAAGCTAAAAACACCAATCACAGAGAAGCAGATAAGAGAGCTAAAAATAGGTGATTTAGTTCTTTTAAGTGGAGTTATAATAACTGGAAGAGATGCAGCCCATAAATATATTATGGAAAATCATCCAACAGATATTGCCCCCTATTTAAATGATGGTATTTTATATCACTGCGGACCTGTTGTTGAGAAAAAAGATGGAGTGTGGAGAGTTATTGCCGCAGGACCAACAACATCAATAAGAGAGGAGCCTTATGAGAGTGATGTGATTGCAGAGTATAATATACGTGGTGTTATCGGTAAAGGTGGTATGGGAGATAAAACTCTTAATGCTTTACAAAAATATGGAGCAGTATATTTTCATGCAACAGGTGGAGCAGCTGCTTTACAAGGTGCAAAAATAAAAAAAGTTTTAGATGTATTCCTTTTGGAAAAACTTGGAGTTCCAGAGGCCTTCTGGGTTTTTGAAGTGGAAGATTTTCCTGTTGTTGTTACAATGGATAGCCATGGAGAGTCACTTCATAAAGAGATAAAAGAGAGTTCTGAAAAAATATTTAATCAACTCATAAGTTAATATTATAAGATTTGGTTATATTATTTTTTAGATAATTAATTTTTTTGTTGTTTAAAAAAAGTTCAAATGCTTTTATTGTTGTTTATAAAAATAAAAAACAAATAGATAATATGTTTTTTTAAATAGACTATAAAAATATCTATTAGTTTAACTCTCATCCTCAATATATTTCAGGCGTGATGCAACATACATTATATCTCTTAAACATTTTCCTGTAAGTTTTGCATCCTCTAGGGCATTATGCGTTGATTCAGAGCGTTTATAACCATAATATTTTGCAATAGAGTCTAAACTAAGAGATTTTGGTGTTTCAAAACCATTCCACTCAAGAACTTGAAATACAAAAACAGATAGTGAATATAGATCTAAAGCTCTAAAAGAGAATGGCCAAAAGAGATGATTCTCTCTATATGCAGCTCTAAGAAAAGAGAGATCTCCACCAACACTTTGACCACAAATTATAACTCTTTTCATCAAATCATTTCTTTTTTCTGTTGGTTCTTTTTTTTTCAAAATATCAGAAATCCAACTCTCCATACTTTTTAATCCATCTGAAACCAGTGGAGAACCATATAAATCAACAAGAGATAATCCATGAACTTTTGCTGCTGAATCAGAGAATCTCTCTTCATGAAGTGGATATATATTCTGAAGAAATGTATCCAACTGATTCCACTCTTTATCATATAAAACTGCACCAATCTGGATAATTTCATCCCAAGTTGGATCAAGACCTGTCATCTCAAGGTCTATTGATAGATAGTAACTATTTTCCATAAAATCCTAAAAAAAAAATAATAAAAATAATTTTTTAAGTAAAAATTAAAAGTAACTATTTAATACATCAAGTTGCTCTTTTGTATTAAAACCAAGAACCTCAATCTCATTATCTGTAACAATAACAACAGACTCACCTTGATTATATGCAAAAGATACAATATCAGGCAGATAAAACTCCCCTTTTATTGTATCTTTTTTTATCTTTTTTGATGACTGTTCAAAAAAATCAGTTTTTACAACATAAACTCCAGAGTTTATAAGATCTATTTTTTTCTCATTTTCACTACAGTGAACTGCTTCAATAACTTTAATTGCTTTACCATTTTCATCTAAAATAACTCTACCATACTCTGCTGGTTCTTTTACTTTTGCAGCAATAAAACCAACATCAAAATTATTAGATATGCTATTTTTAACAAGTTTTTGAACAGTTTTTTGAGATAAAGCAGGAACATCTCCAGATAAAATAAGCATATATCTTTTTGTTACTTTTGGAAATGCACATTGAATTGCATGAGCAGTTCCTAATTGAGGCTCTTGAATAGCAAATATAACATCTGAATAATTTTTGGAAACAGATGAGATAAGATCATCTTTTTTGTAGCCAACAATTGTAATAACCTCATCAGAGAAGGTTTTTGCTAAATCTATAACATGAAATAGAGATGGTTTGCCATTAATCTCATGAAGCACTTTAGGTAATTCAGAGTTTAAGCGAGTTCCCTTTCCTGCAGCCATAATAACAACAGATAAATCACTATTTTTCATAATCAAACCCTAAAAAACACGATTATACAATATTTTTTCTATTTTGTTTACTATAAAGTTAAAATTATTAAAGATTTTTTCTATTTTGTTTTTAAAGTTCCAAAAGCTCTAAAAAGCTCTCCACTTAAGTATGGAGTATTTTTAGAGTCTCCCTTTTTTTTTACTCTTAAATAAGAATTAACCCTTTTTTTATTAATATATAGAGAGTTAGGTTCATCTAAATTCATTAATTGAGTGTTAATTCCTCTTGATGATTTATGTATGTAGTTTATCGTGTTATCATCATCAATAGATAAAACTATTGCAACATGAGTAAAGAAATCATTCACTTTTTTATCTCTATTTTTATCATGTGTGTTATCAAAAAATATTATATCACCCACTTGAGGCACATATTTTTTATTTTTAGGAGTTGATTTATCAAAATATATATATTTTGGATAAATTGCTCCATTTTTTTCAACAAATTTAAAAATAATCTCTGTTCCACTAGCTTTTGTGTTATGTTCAACATCAAAAAGGTCAATATTAAAATTAGAATAAACCATTCTAACAAATCCAGAGCAATCATTTAAAAAACCTTTGGGAACCGATTTTTGTTTGTCATGTTTTTTTGCAAAATTTGCAATATCAATATTTTTTATCTCTAATTTATCATCTTTAACGATTTTTTGGTCACAACCATATAAAATCAATATAATTAAAAGTATAAAAAATCTTTTTATCATCTAAAAATAGAACCCATTTAAAATAGTTAATTTCAAACTAAAACTCACTATTTTTTATAAAATAGTAGGAGTATTTAAAAAGTATCATAGAATATATTAAAAAATAAATTTTTTGATATTAAAAATTACTATTTTAACTCTATTTATAGCAATTTTCAAAATAGTTTAAAGATTTACATATTTTACTATAAAAAAACTAAATTTTATTAAAAGTTTATAAATTTGAATTAAATTTGAATTAAAGATTTAAAAGTTAAAATAATATCTATAAATTTCCTCTTACAACTTCCCAAGCAGCTATTGCAAAAGCATTAGAAACATTAATACTATCTAATTTACCACTCATTGGAATTGAGATTGTTTTTGAAACGGAGTCTTTAAGATGATAACGAATCCCTTTTCCTTCACTTCCCATTAAAAGAGCAGTTTTTTCAGAAAACTGGGTTTTTTGAATTAACTCTCCACTCATATCAAGAGCATATATTGAAAATCCATTATCTCTTAGCTTATCAATATCTTTTTTAAGATTTTGAGATAATACAACATCCATAAACTCAATTGCACCAGTAGAAACTCTTGTAACTGTTTCAGTAACAGACACTCCACCTTTTTCTTCAACAACAATAGAATTAAATCCAAACTGATAGGCTGTTCTTGCAATTGCTCCAAAATTATGAGGATCAGTTATTTGGTCTAAAATAACAACCCTTTTTTTTGAATATAAATCAGATATATCTTTGTAATCAAAAGGGGTAATCTCTGCCCAAATATTTTGATGAATCCCTTTTTTATCAAGAGTTAATGGCTGTTTAATCATTTGAACATTAAATCCTTTTTGTTCAAAAGCAGCATAAACTTTTTCAGTTTTATCATCTAAAATATAGACTTTAACTATTTTATGTGGAAGATTTTTAGCAATTGTAAAAACCACATTTTTTCCTAAAACAACTCTGTTTTCCATTTTTTCTCACTTTAAAAAAACTAATAAAAACTCTTATAATCTGATATATTACTCTATTTTCTCTTTTTATTAAAAAAATATAGATTTAATATTTTCTCTTTTTATTAAAAAACATAAATAATATAAAAATGAATTAGATTTATATTGTAATAGTATCTTGCTCATCTAAAAGATTATCAAATCTTGTAAAATCTTTTAGAAATGCTAAATCAAAATTACCAATTGCACCATTTCTATTCTTACCAATAATAATCTCAGCAATACCATCTTTTGCCTCTTTATCTTGGTAAACTTCACCTCTGTATATAAACATAATTAAATCAGCATCCTGCTCTATTGCTCCAGATTCCCTTAAATCAGACATAATAGGTCTTTTATCTGTTCTTTTTTCAAGAGAACGATTTAACTGACTTAATGCAATAACAGGAATCTGTAACTCTTTTGCAAGAGCTTTAAGTGAACGTGATATCTCTGATATCTCTAATTCCCTTGATGTGTAAGCTGTTGGAGTTCTCATAAGTTGAAGATAATCAATTAATATCATATCAATTCCACTATTTTTACTTGCAAGTGTTCTAGCTTTACTTGCCAACTCTGATGTTGAGATTCCTGCTGTTTCATCAATAAAAAGATTATGTTGAACTAAATTTCCAATTGTTGTTGAAACTTTATTCCACTCTTCTGGAGTTATATTTCCCATTCTTAATTTTGATGAGTTAACACTTGCCTCAGAGGCAACAATTCTGTTTATAAGCTGATTAATAGGCATCTCAAGAGAGAAAACTGCAACTTTTTTCCCTTTTTTAGCTGCATTTGTTGCTAAATTTAAAGCAAAAGCAGTTTTTCCCATACTTGGTCTTGCAGCAAGAATAATCAAGTCAGAACGTTGGAATCCACCAGTAAACTCATCAAGTTTTTTAAATCCTGTTGGAACTCCAGTTATTGTTGAACCACTTTTTGATAGAAGTTTTAGATTCTCAACAAAAGATTTTAAAGCAGATTTAAAATCAACCATATCATTTTTAGTTTTTGATACAGATAGTTGAAAAACTTTCTGTTGTACTTGCTCTAAAAATCTATCAACATTATCAGGTTGATTTGATGCCTCCTCTGATAACTTATTTAAAGTACTTATTGTTTGACGAAGTATAGATTTCTGTTTTACAATTGCAACATAACTCTCAATATTTGCAGATGAAGCTATTGTATCCATAAGATCAAGAATATATCTTGATGGGACTTGATAATCTTTGGGATGAGAGTCAATAATATCTTGAAGGGTAACAATATCAATATGTTTTCCCATTCTAAAAAGCTCTGCTAAAGCCCTAAAAAGATCTCTATTTACTGCTGATGAAAAATCCTCTGCTGATATCATGATAGATATCTCATCAATCAATTTTGTATCCATAAGCATACAGTATAGGATTGATTTTTCAGCATCTAAATTTTGAGGAAGCGACTTCATCAAATTCACTCCAAATAAAGTTTTAAGTTATATCATAAAAAATCTAAATCATCAATTCTCAAATTTCAATAAAATCTAAAATAAATAAATAAATATAATAAAGCTCAATATAATCAAAAATATCCACTATATTCAATAGTTGATTTTGAAAACCTCAACCTCCTAATGAATGTAATTCTATGTTTTATATGTACAAAATCTATTTTATGATTTAATATTTTTAGTTGTGTATGTACAAAAGTGATTTTATGATTTAATATTTTTAGTTTTATATATACAAAATCTATTTTATGATTTAATATTTTATGTTTTATATGTACAAAATCTATTTTATGATTTAATATTTTAGTAAATATTATAATTTTTTTAATTAAATATTAATAATTAACAAAAATGCAATAGAAGATATCATTTTATGTTTTCATATTATTAAAAATAGGAATAGATTTTATTATTTATTTTGTGTAAAACTAGAATAAATTAAACTTTTTTAAAAAATTATTCAACACAAGGAACTCTTTCACATCTTGAGGAGTCAGAACAGATATATCCAGAAGGACATTCAGAGGATGAAGCACAATCTTTATAACCACATTTGCCACTTCCTTTACAAATCATTCCAACATGACACTCCGAATGAGATGTACAACTTCTCAAACAGTAAGTAGAGAGACAAATATCAGCTCCACCACATTGAGAAGCAGTTGTGCAACCACTACAAGTTCCTGATGGTAATGAAGGAGAACAAATTGCTCCATCTCCACAATCAGAATTAGTTGCACATTGAAAATATAACTCATCTCTATCAACACAATATCCATTTTCACAACTAAAACCATCTGGACAATTTGAAACACTCTCTGGAACACAGTTACCATTATCTAAATTATATCCAGTTTCACAACTACAAACGATTTTACTGTTCTCAATAGAACAGATACTCTTATAAACCTCTCCTGTACATGGATTTGGTTCACAAGATGAAACACAAACCCCATAAACACATGTTTGATTACTATTTGAACAACTTCCATTATGATTATATTGAGAACATGCTGTCTCTTCACAACGAATTCTTTGACACATTCCATTTGAATTTGGATTATCTTTTACACAAATAGAGTTTGATGGACAATCAGAGTTAGTTGAACAGGTTCCAACTAAACAGTAACCAAGTGTTTGTGAACATCGACCATAAGGACAATCAGAATCTATTTCACAAAAAAGTTTACAAGATGTTAAACCATAAGCCTCAACACATTGAGTGTTCCCTGGGCAATCAGATGAGACTTCACAAAAGTTACAAACTCCTCCAGCAGGGTCTGGATTACAAATTGTTGGAGCTAAAGGATTAAATTCATGACAATCATTATCAGTTATACATATCTCATTTGATAAATCAAGTGGAACACAGTAACTATTTAAACATTGCAATCCATCAGGACATTGAGAAACTACCTCTAAAACACAACTTTCACCATCTAAAACATAACCAGAGTTACAATCACAACGATAATCTCCCTCCAGTGGAACACAAAGATTCTTATGAAAACCTGTACATGGATTTGGTTCGCAAGGATTGCTCATTTTTGGAACACATTCACCATTTGATAATCTATATCCAGTGTCACAAACACACTCACCATTAACTCCAGAGGCATTTTCAACACAACAAACAGTATCACTCATATGATATCCAGTATCACAGTAGCATGTTGCTAAACCATTTTGAACAGCACACTCTGAATTTTCAGGGCAACTGATTTCAGAACATAAATTATCAACACACTCCCCTTGAACACAAATAAAACCATCACTACAATATCCATTAAAGCCCTCAAATGTTTGGTCTGTGCATTCAGGAATACAAACTCCATCAACTAAAACATAGTAATCAACACATTTACAAACTCCATTTATATTTGTTGAGTATGTTGGACAGCATAAACCATCAGAATCATGAAAATCTATGTCACAATAACATTTAAATCCACTCACTTCATCTAAAAGACATCTTGTTTTATTTTGTTCATGGCATGGATTTGGATTACATGCATCCTGAACATCTGCAACACAACTACTATCTTCTAAATGGTAACCACTATCACAATTACAAACAAAACTATCCTCATTTGTAACACAAATATTTCTGTTTTGCTCATTACATGGATTGGGTGTGCAAACATCTTGAATATCTGCAACACAACTACTATCTTCTAAATGGTAACCACTATCACAATTACAAACGATTTTACTGTTTTTAACAGAACATACAGACCTATTGGCCTCCTTACAAGAGTCTTGTAAGCATTTCACAGACTCTTTAGATTCATCACTACACCCAAAAACAAAAGATGATAAGATAACAACTAATAAAACTAACCAATGAGATAAAAAATTTTTCATGAATCCTCCAAAATTACTCTTTTACAGTAGAGTATTTTACAAAATTTAATAACTTTAATAATGTTTTTTCTGTTGTTATAAGCAAAAAAAACTCTGTTTTTATAAAAATATCAGTTTTGAATCTGTTATTTTAACATTAACTCCTAAAAATAGTGGCAAATTATTATCAATATGACCAACATTTAGGTTATAAAAAATTGGAATCTCTTTATATATTGATGATATTGTCTCTAAAATCTCACTAATCTTTGGAGATTCTGTAAATTGACCTAAAATAATTGCTTTTGGATTAACTCCACTAAGTTTTAATTGCATTAACATTCTATCAATTTTATATTGTGGCTCTGATATATCCTCTAAAAATAGAATATGTGATTGATTTATATTAATCATGAATCTAGTTCCAACTATTGAGGATAAAACAGCTAAATTACCACCAACTAAAACACCAAAATAGTCACTCTCTTCATCTTTTTTATAAAAAGATTTAATTGAATACTCAAATGTTGTAACTTTACCAAAAAGAGCATCAAATGTTTTATTAAAAATATCAATGTTTTTACTAAAAGATGCAACCATTGTTGCATGAAGAGTAACTATATTATGTTTATTAAGTAGTGAATGAAAAACTGTGATATCACTAAAGCCAACAATTAGCTTATTAAACCCTTTCCATACAGAGTTATCAATACTCTCTAATGTTTTTATTGAGCCATAACCACCTCTTGCACAAAATATTACTGATATCTCTGGATCATTTATATACTCTAACAGATTTTTTGCCCTAAACTGGTCTGTTCCATTAAGTTTACCAACCTTACAATCTAAAATCTCTGAATTGTAAACTACATTTAATCCAATTGACTCTAAAAGAGAGACTCCACTTAAAAAACTCTCTTTATCAAATCCAGATGCAGGAGATATTATAGCAACTTTATCCCCATAATTTAACCATTTTTTCAAAATAATCCTCTAAAATCATTCATGTTTCTGCTTTTTTAACAAAAAATATAATAAAACCTATTTTGTTTTTATTGGTAAACATGTTTATAAATAATTGGGTCTTTCATACCAATCTCTTCAAATCCTTTAAGTCTTAAAAGACAACTATCACAAACACCACAAGAGTGTCCCTCTTCATCTGGATCATAACATGTGTGTGTTAAAGAGTAATCAACCCCTAAATTAACTCCTGTTTTAACTATTTCTCCCTTTGTCATACTTATAAGTGGAGTATGAATTTTTATTTTCTCCCCCTCTGTTCCTAATTTTGTTGCAAAGTTTGCCATATTTTCATAAGATTCAATATATTCAGGACGACAATCAGGATATCCACTATAATCAAGAGCATTCACCCCAATAAAAATATCTTTTATATGTAAAACTTCACCCCAAGCAAGTGCAAATGAGAGAAAAATTGTGTTTCTTGCAGGAACATAAGTGATTGGAATCTCTTTTCCCATATCATTTAAATTTTGATTTTTAGGAACATCAATATCAGCTGTAAGTGCAGAACCACCAATTGTTCCTAAATTAATATCAATAATAATATGCTCCTTCACACCAATCGATTTTGCAACTTTTTCTGCTGCCTCAAGCTCAATTGTATGTCTTTGTCCATATCTAAAACTCATCGCATAACAATCAAAACCCATATCTTTTGCAATTGCTAAACATGTTGCAGAGTCTAAACCTCCACTCAACAATATTATTGCCTTTTTTTTCATAAAAATCTCCTTTATAATTGTAGTTTTCTTTCATAAAAAAATAGTTTTTATGTTTTTAATTAATCTCTTTGAAGTTGAACAGAGTTTCTTTTTTTTCCTTTTATAACTTTTTCAAAAAGTTTTGTAACAGAGTTGAAATCTTTTTCCTCTCTATATTTAATGATAGCATAGTCATAAAACTTTATAGCTAAAGTTTTTTTATCATGCTTCTCTGAAATTACACCTAACTTCTCATACTCTTTTCCTGTTAACTCTGATGTATCTATTTTAGATAATCTATCTAAAACATCACTATCATTACCAATTATATCATCTAATACAGCAAGATAAAATTGAACTGTTGGATTTTTTGAATCAATTTTTTCACACTCTAATAAGTTTCTCTTAGCCTCTTGATATCTCTCTTGAGTTACTAATAAAACAGATGAGTTGATACAGATTTTTATATTTTTTGGATTTATCTTTAATCCTTTTTTATAACTCTCATCTGCCTGTTTAAAATCTTTTTTGTAAGCATAATATACCCCCAAATAGAGATATTTTTCATCAGAGTTTTTATATTTTTCAAGTTTTGTAAAGGCAACATCATATTGATTCAGCTTTAGTAGTTCAATTATTTTTGAATAGTCATCTTTTTTTTTCTCTGAACATGAAAAAAATAGAGAGATAATCATTAAGATAAAAACAGTATTAATTTTTTTCATATTAAAACCTCAAAATGAAACATCATATTATAGATAAATATCAATTGAATGTCAATCTTAGTGATATCTATGTTTTTGGAAAATTATTTAATACAAAAAAATAATATGTAATAATAAAATAGTTGTTGATTTTATTCTTATATATGTTAAATTATATTTTAAAGAAAAACAGTATTTTTCTTTTATTAAACTGTGTTTAATATTTATTATATTTGTTTTTATAAGGAGAAAAAATGAGATATTTTGTTTTTATGATTTTGATTACTTTCTTTTCATCTTTTTCATCTTGTGCAACAACAGAAGAGGTTACTATATCTGAAAAAAAAGTTGAACATGAAACAACACACACATCAACAATAAAAAAAGAGGGTAGTTTTAAGGATGTAACACCAGAACCACTTGATTAAGCAATTTAAAAATCCACTATTTGAGTCTAATATATGTTAGATCCTTACGTTTTGTTAGGAGTTAAAAGAGGTGAATCTCTTCCAGAGATAAAGCGAAAATATAAAATACTATTACAAAAATATCATCCAGACCACTATCCAGATAAAGATGAGGCTTTATATAAAACAAATCTTATTATAAAAGCCTATAAATCAATATTAAGAGAGGTTGAGATTATATCTCTTTTGAAAAAAACAACAAAAAATCTCTATAGAATTGATGGAGATCTTATAGAGTTCTACTTAAAAGAGGAGTATAACTCATTTTTTACACTATTTGAACCAGAGAATCAGATATATCAATTTACAATTGAATCTAATCTTATAAAAAAAATTCCATACTCAATTCAAATACATTTTTTTCAAAGAACAGAGGAGTTAAGTGCAACATTTAGAACTCTTGTACTATCAAAACCTCTTGTTATTGGAAAATCAAAAAAAATTGTTCTTAAAGAGAAAGGGGATTACTACTCAAAAGGATTTAAAAATCTTGTTATTTTTGTAAAAGTTGTTTAAAAATTAAAAAAATATGAGATAAACAGAAAAATGTAATCTTTGCTTTTCATTTTTTTTAAAATAAATATATTTTGTTTTTTAATTTAAAGAAAATTGGTATATTTTGTTTTTTATAATGTTAGAAAGTAGTGATGATCAACTCTTTTTTCTCCCGATTGCATATCAATCATTCCAATATTAAATTCACTCATTTTTTCAATGATATAGTTCCTATCTATTAACATTATGTTTGTTGATGTTAGGAAATTTGCCTCCTCTTTTGCACTATCATCAAAGTATGATGTTGTAATAATTATACCATTGGATGAGGCAAATTTAGGGAGTACTCCTCTAAACTCAATAATTTCACTTTTATTAATAGGAGTTGCAGCTCTTTTAAATTGAATAACAAATGGTAACTCTGAAAGACCTATTTTTATTGAGGTTTTAAAGTACTCTGTCGAGTTTATTTTTTCAATTTTTGTTAAGCCAATTTTTTCAAAAATTGTAGATATAAAGTTAAGAAACTGCTCTTGTGTTAAACGATAGAGCCATTTAGAGGCATCTTTTTTTAAAAGATGTTCTTTCTCTCTCCATTTATCTTGAATTAGAGACTCAAGTTGATATAACTCTGGAGAGTAAAATAGTTCAGAGGCAGCATATTGCTGATTGTGAATCCAAAAAGGCTCTTTTTTCTCTTTAATAGATCTATTTTTGTTATATGATCTTATTGCACCACTTAAATCGCTATTTTTAAAGGATGATATATCAAATATCATCTCCTCTTTTAAAATCTCCATTAAATCAGAGATTGAGTAATATTTTGGTTCTTTTTTTAGAAGTGATTTTATTAAAAACTCTGGAATTTCATGTTTTATATTTGTTTGAAATATTTTTTCAACAGGCTGTAACAGCTCAATTTCACCCTCTATTTTATCATTTTTTTGAGATGTGAAGTAGCGACCATTATAAATTTGTTTTGAAAACTCTGCAATATTTTGAAACTCCTCTTTTAGTGAACTATTTAAAATAGAATCTCTTGTAACATCATCTTTTAACTCATATAGTTTTTTTTCAGAATCTGTTGTTGTGTGAATCTGTTTTGTTTTAAAAAACTTTTTTAAAACAAATGTTCCTGGTTTAGTAATACTAAGACGAGATGGATTTTTTCTTGCCTCTATTTTTAGAACCTCTAGCATCCTTTTTTCAGGATTATTTCCAACATGATCTAAAAGTAGTAACTCTTGTGCTTTAAGAGTTATCTTTTTATAGTGAAGAGGTTTCTCTATCTCTTCAAGAATTTGAAGTGCTGCCTCAATAAAATTCATAACAATCCTTAATCTATATTATATTTTTTTCTAAATTATAAAAATAAAATCTTAAAAAAATCAAAATTAAAAAAAAAATCAAAATTAAAATTATCTATTAAAAATAAAAATCATCAAAATATTTTTTAAAAATAGATTTTTTCTATTATAAAAAATTTATTCTAAATTTCTATAAAATAGATAATTTAATCCTTTTAGTGTTAAATCTATATCAGATTTAATATCAATAAATCTCTCCTTCAGAAAATTTGAAAAACCACCAGTAAGCCAAATATCAAACTCTACATTAGGATACTCATTTTTTATATCATTAATCAGACCTCTTAAAAGATGAATATAACCATTAATAACCCCAGTTTGTATTGATTCTACTGTAGTTTTTCCAATAACACTATCCGAGTATTTTATTGGAATAGATGGTAGAGAGGCAGTATTAAAAAACAGAGAGTCTCTCATAAGTAAAAGACCTGGAGTTATCATTCCACCAATATAATTACCATCAATAACAATATCCACTGTTGTTGCAGTTCCTGCATCAATAATAATTGATGCTTTCTTATAATATTTCCAAATATATGCACAATTCACTAATCTATCAACACCTAATGTTTCTGGTGTTTTATAAACTATATTCAATCCAGAATTTGAGTTATAAGTGAATATATGTGGTTTAATTTTAAATAATTTTCTAAAACAGATTGATATAGATTCTGTTATACTTGGAACAACAGATGAAATTAAACCACCCTCTATTTCATCTAATTTAACTCCTAAAATTGATAATTGTATAAAGATATCAGAAGCAAACTCATCTGAAGTTCTATTTTTTTGTGTTGAGAGTCTAAAAATTTTCTGTAATTCACTATTTGAATCAAAAAGTGCAAATACTATATTAGTATTACCAATATCAGAAACAAGTATCATATAACTTAACTCTTAAAAAC
Organism: Anaeromyxobacter dehalogenans; assembly: GCA_020718465.1. Taxonomy (GTDB): domain Bacteria; phylum UBP6; class JAFGXH01; order JAFGXH01; family JAFGXH01; genus JAFGXH01. The sequence continues at coordinate 25,430 of DYRY01000021.1, forward strand.
TAACACAAACAACCAAGATTTTACTGATATTTTAAATATAAGAAAAATCTTTTATTAAAATCAATAAAATTCTAAATTATTCTCCACCAGATACAGCATCTCCCATAGAGAATACAGGTAAATACATAGTAACAATCATACCTCCAGCCATACCACCAAGCATAACCATCATAATTGGCTCAATCATGGAGGTTAAACCATCAACAGCAGCATCAACCTCTTCATCATAAAAATCTGCAATTTTAGTCATCATTACATCAAGAGCTCCAGCATTCTCTCCAACACCAATCATTTGTGTAACAAGTGGTGGAAAAACCCCTGTCTCTTGTAGAGGTTGTGTTAATGTTCTACCTTCTGAAACAGATCTTCGAACTTTTTGTAGAGCCATCTCAATAACATAATTACCAGCCGATTTTGATGTTACATCTAAACCCTCAAGAAGATTTACACCTGCAGAGAGAAGTGTTGACATGGTTCTACAAAAACGGGCAACAGCAACTTTTTTAATTAAATCTCCAAATAGTGGAGTTTTAAGCATAAAGGCATCCCAAGCCTTTGAGCCTGATGAGGTTTTTTTCCATTTTTTAAAAAGAAAAACAACTCCAAAAAGTGATCCAAATATGATGAGTTTATGCTTTATAAAAGCATCTGACATATCCACTAAAAACTGTGTTGGTGCAGGAAGCTCACTATTCATACTTGCAAAAATAGTTTTAAATGTTGGAATGATATATATCATCATACCAGCCATAAGTAGAAGTGCAATTATTGTTACAACCATTGGATATTTCATTGCACCTTTAATTTTATGTTTTAATGCCTCTGATTTTTCAATATACTCCGCAAGACGTGTCATAACATTTGCCATGATACCAGCAATCTCACCAGCGGCTATTAGGTTAACATAAAGATTATCAAAAATTTTTGGATGTTTTTTAAGTGCATCTGGAAAATTTTTACCTTGCTCAACATCCTCTTTAACCTCTTTTAAAACTTTTTTAAATGAGGGATTTTCAATTTGAGAACTAAGCATATCTAATCCTTGAATTAGAGGAAGACCTGCATCTAACATTGTTGCCATCTGACGTGTAAACACCATTAAATCTTTACTGGTAATTTTTTGAGGAAATAGATTTATCTCCATTGGTTTTGGTTTTATTTTTTTTGGACTTACCCCTTGACTTCTAAGTAAAAGCTCAACATCCTCTTTTGTAAAAGCCTCTATCTCTCCAGATTTCATACCCTTTGGTGTATCCCCTTCCCAAAGAAAAATCTTTTTTTTCGCATTTTTAGGTGCAGCCATAACTCCTCCTGTTTGACTCAATACATAATAAAATAAAATTCAGAAATTTGTCAATTTTATTTTCAAAAATAAG
>DYRY01000148.1 GCA_020718465.1 Anaeromyxobacter dehalogenans
GAGGAGATTATTAAACAAACTATGTTGTAAAATTTTGTGACATTTTCACATGTGCTTTCAAAAATCATAGTTTTTTGTAAAAAAATAGGATAATTAAAAAAACATATCTGAAGTTTTTTATAAAAACAGTAAAAATAAAAGTTTAAAAAACCGATTTCAAAGATAAAAATCAACCAACATCAAAAAAAATAATAAATTTAGAAAAAATAGATATTTATAATGTTTTTAACTTTACATTTCTATTTTTTTTTTGTAAGATACACTGATTTTATTAATTAGTTTTGTTAATAATATGATAACAAATAACTATTTTAAAAACTGGATGAGGTATCATGAAAATCTCATAAACCAGTTAGATATACTAAAAGGGGATTTAGAGATATCAAATTTTTATAAAAATAGCTATCACTTAAAAGATTTTGATGAACAATCAAATAGAGTTTTCAATGAGATATCAACTCTTATTGAAAAAAAATTATCTTCTCTAAAAACAGATGAGTAAATATAGCAACTGTTTTTAAAATTTTTAAATAAAATTTTTGGTAACTATGTTAAAAGTAGATTTTGAAAAATCTCTCAAAAAAATAGAGGATAGATTAAGATATTTTATATCAATGATTCCAAATGAGATTGCTAAAAAAGAGATTTTACGACTTATCTCTTCTGGAGGCAAAAGAGTAAGGCCATATTTAACACTTATTGGAGCTAAATATGGTAGAAAATGGTCTGACTCAATTGTATCTGTTGGAGCATTAATTGAGCTTCTACACACAGCAAGTTTAATTCATGATGATGTTATAGACTCAGCACAAAAGCGACGTGGAGAGGCAACAATATCATCAATTTATGGTGATAATATTGCCATTTTAATTGGAGATACTCTTATTGCTCTAATTTTAAAAGAGATTTCAAAAATAGAGAGTAAAAGATTTCATAAAAAACTCTCAAACGCTTTTTATGAGATGGTGAATGGTGAGATTTATCAATTTGAATCAAGATTTAAATCTGATTTTTCATTAAAATCATATAGAGATAAAATTGTTAAAAAAACTGCCCTTCTTTTGGAGGTTTGTTTATTTTCTGGAGCTATTTTATCTGGTGCCTCTGAAAATGTGATAAAAGAGTTATCAAATATTGGACTCTCTTTAGGTGTTGCATTTCAGATTAGAGATGATATTTTAGATTTTGTAGATTTTAATGATGGTAAAACAAAGGGGATTGATATAATTTCAGGGCAAATAACATTACCCATTATAGTGGCACTAAAAAACAGTAATATAAATTATAATCAACCATTTTTTGATGAAAAAATTGCCATATATTGGAAAAATATGGTAACTCAAAAAGAGTTATATTTTTGTTTTGAAAGAGTTCTTCACTATCTAAAAAGAGCTGAAAATAGTATTAATAAAATTGGGGTATCAAAAGAGTTTTTAATTTTGATAAAAAAATTAAAAATAGATATTATTAATTAAATTTCACTAAAATCTGTTAAAAAAAACATAAAAGACTATTTTTTTTAACAAAAAAATAAAAAATTTTTAAGAAAAAAGATTGCTTTTTTTTAAACAGAAAAATAATTTAATTTTATAGGAGATTATGGAAAGATCTTTTACATCAAAATGGATTCAAGCAATTCGACCATTTGCATACCCAACAACATTCACAGCTACCATTGTTGGAGCACTCTATGCTCTACTTATTACTGAAATAAATTTTACATTTAAACAGTGGATGTTATGGCTAATTTTAACTATGGTAGCATTTCTATTTCATACAGCAGGAAATTTAATATCAGAATATTTTGATTTTAAACATGGAGTTGATAGAGAGGATACTCTTGGTTCATCAAATGTTCTTGTTGGTAAAATCTTAGCACCAAAATCAGTTTTAAATGCTGGTTTAGGAATGCTTTTTATTGGTGCTACTCTTGGATTTATTGTATATATTCTAAAAAATTATGACTATCGCATTCTTATTTTAGGTGGAGTTGGTTTTCTTGGTGCTCTTTTTTACACAGGTTGGCCATTTAATTATAAATATTATGGATTGGGTGATTTAGGAGTTTTTATTGTGTTTGGTCCTGCTTTAACCTCTGCCTCCTTTTTAGTTCTTTATGGTGAGCTAGTAAAAGAGATTTTTTATCTTGGAGTTGTTGTTGGAATGCTTGTTGTTTCTGTTCTTCATGCAAATAATTTTAGAGATATTTCACAAGATAAACGAGCCAATATAAAAACATTTGCAATGTTTTTAGGAGAAAAAGGCTCTAAAATATATTATGCTTCTCTTGTTTTTGGGGCATATTTTATTATAATCACTCTCTCTATTTTAAAAATAGTACCAATTTACTCTTTACTAATTATTTTAACATCTCCAATTGCAATTAAAAATCAGAGAAAAATAAATGCTCAAATAGGTGAAAGTGGTGAAAATATATCAATGATGGATATGTTTTCAGCTCAACATCTTCTAGGTTTTGGAGTTTTACTCTCTATCTCACTAATTTTAGGAAAATTTTTTTAAATTTATAATCAAAAATGTAATGAATATTATATTGAATCCCTAAAACAAAAGAGCTAATAGAGAACTCAATTGATAAATACTCTATTTTTTTATATTTTTTTTATCAACAGTTAATTTTTCTGACTCTGTTTGAACAACAATAACAGTTTCAGTTTTTGCCAAAAGCTCACAATATATATCATTATCTCTATCTTTTGAGTTAAAAATAGTCTCTTTTTTTACAAACTCATTTATGTTTTTAAATTTGGAGTCATCTTTATAAATAATAGAAAATACTATATCTCTCTCAAGAGTAATCTTACCTAAATCACAATTAATTATTAGATTTTTTTTATCCTCTTCAATAATAATCCCATCTAAAACTCTTCCATTTTTTAAAATAATAGTTGCCTCTTTTGAAAATATAGAAACTGAAAAGATTATTAAAAAAATTGATAAAATTACAATAAAAAATTTACTAAATCTAATTTTTCTCATTTAATACCAAAAAAAATTACAACTACTTCTGTTTTTATTTTATAAATAGTTTTATGAAAAAAGTTTTATAAAATCTTGAGTGTCTGTAACAATGATTTTTTTATCACTCTCTATTTCAAAGCTAAAAAATCGATTTTTCTCAAAAAATTTGAATAGATAGTACAAGTAAAAATTAAAAACAAAAACTCCTAAAACCAATCCTCCACCTAAAAGTGAAAGTTTAAGTGATGAAACATATATTCCATCTAATATAACTCTAAAACCTACAAATAGAAGTGGAATAAGTGCTAGAAAAGGGATAATTAAATTGTAATGAAGATAAAATTTAAATGATGTAATTTTTATATCTTTTGTTAGATATGATTTATACATTATATCATCATTAAAAAGATAGATTTTGTTTTTATCTCTTTTAAAAACAGTTTTTTGTTTTAAAAAGAGTTTTGAAAATGGGTAGATTAAATCATAAATAAATAAAATTTTTAACAATTTAAGTATAAAAAACTCCCCTTTTTGCAAAACAGTAGCTTTAGCCTCATAAACAGGATATATAACAAGTTTTTGCTTAGTTACAGAGGATATCTCAACTAATCGTTTTCTTGTTGATTCCCCTATCATATCAAGATTAAGCTCATCAATATCTGTGTTTTGATAGGAATCTGGTAAAATCCATAAAAGCTGATTGAATTTAATTAAATCATTATCATCAAAAACAGAGTCAATTTTATACAGAAACTCCTTAAATATCTCTGCTGTTATTTGATGCTCTTTTAGGTAATCTGTAAGAAAATGATGATAAATTTTATGCAAATTTATTAAAAAAATATTTGGATTACTACTTTTTAATTTACTTTCAAAAAGTTTTAAAGACATTTTGAATATTTTATATATAACACTATTTTCATCTTTTGTATTAAATTTATAAAGATAAAGATTAGCAATAAAAAAGAACAGATTTATCTCACTCTCTTTCTCTTCATGTGTCTCAAACAGATAGTTATGAAATCTTCCAATTAAAAGATTTACAAAACGCTCTTGATAACCCTCTTTATAAATTAAATCTATAAAATAGTGTACAAGTTGATGAAATGATGTTTGTAGATTTTGATTATTAATAAATGATGATGACTCAATCATTGAAAACAGAATTTGAAAAACTATATTCTCCCTCTCCTCCTTATTATCAAATTTTTGCAAAATAAAAATTACAATTGGTGCAAAAATTGCAAAATCAGATTTTTCTATTAAATAGAGAAGTTTTTTCATGTTAGAGATATCAATATCCTCCATTAACTCTGTTACTAAAAGATAAAATAGATAGTGATTCTCTTTATTTAGTTGATAAAAATCAAACCTCAAAATAATTGATTTTAAGAATATAAAAAAAGATTCAACATCTGATTTTTTTATATATGAAATTAATTCATCCTCAAATTTAAAATATTGATTAAAAATTATAGCATATGAGAGAAAATATATGAGTTCACTACTACTATTATCCATATATTTTAGATAATTCTGAACAACAACACTTTTTTTATGATGAATTATAAAATAAAAAATATTTGGATTTTTTGAAAACTTATAGAAATATTTTATCAAAAAATCTACTCTACCACTATACTCAAAATAGTTTTCAAGAAGATAGATTGTATCTTGATAGCTCTCTTGTGAAAGTTTTATCTCCCTAAATTCATTATATGTATGGAATGACAACTCTCCAATTTGTTGCTCTTTTGGTAATCCCTGAAATATATTGAAAAAAAACAGTTTGTATATTTGTTCTAACTGCTCATTTTGAAAAAGTGTTTCAATATACTCAAAAACAGTAAACTCTGTTTTTCGTTCAATAAAAATAATTATTTGATATATCTCTTTAAGTGATGATATGTTGTTTTGGTCTTTAAATTTATCATATTTTAACTTTATTCCAATTGTTATCAAATAGTTAATAAAAGAGATCTCAATTCTACTTTTATCTCTATTTAAAAAAAGCTCAACCCAATATTTAATTTCATCATCTAAAACTCCACCATATTTTATGAAGTGAAGCTCAAAACTTTCAGTATCAATATATTTAGATTGCCCTCTCTCCAACTCAAAAATAGCATCAATAAATGATAGAGATATTCCATTTTTAAAAGGATGACTCTTATACTTTTCAACTTCATTTTGAAGATTCATCTTATAAACCTCAAGGGATTATTTTTTGATTTTTTAATTAATATGATAAAATTCTCTCAACATTATTAAAAAAGATATTCTCAAAATCACTATTTTCAATATTGATTGCAAAATTTTGATGTAGATAGATTGAGTTAGTAGGCATATCAAAAACATAAACATCAATATATATTCTTGCACCTGTAGATTTTATTTTAAATAAAATTAATTGGTCAAATGGTAAAAGCTGTAGATATTTTAAAACAGAACGTGGAAAAAGAGGTTTTGCAGAGTTAGTTGTTTGTAGTAATGTTTTATGAAGAAGCTGAGCATTTCTATTTGTTTCAAATGGTATTAAAACAGCATTAACAGGATTCTCTTGTGGTAAAATTGTAACAATCTCTCCATAAGGAACATAACCATCTGCTTCAACTTTAATATAGTGTTTTCCAATAGGTAGTTTTTCTGAAAAATATGGAGTTACTCCAACAAATTTACCATTAAGATATACTTTTGCCTCAATAGGTTCTACACTTACAGAAAGTGTTCCTGTATTAAACTCTGAAACTTTCTTTTTTGCATGTTTAAAAGTTTTTATTATCTCTGGTGCAAAAAGGGTATTATTCATCTCAAAAGATAGATCCAACACAACCATCTCTTGAAAATATTTATCCACATTCAAACCATCTCCAAGCATATTACTTGCAGCATAGTAGGATTTTAAAAGAAATAACTCATCTAAATCCTCAAAAAATTGAAAGTGTATTGAAAGATTTCGTTGAAGCATCTCAATTAGTTGTATTGCTTTATCAACTTTTAAGCCTTGATATAAAACTTTAACTTGCTCAATCTGTTCTCGAATTTTATTTAACTTCTCAACTGCATCTGGTTTCTCTCTCATCATAAACCAAGCATTACGATCTACATATTCAAATCGTTCCATTTTTTTCAAACTATTTTCTGCAAGGTGAGATATCATTGCTGTAATCTGATCATCTCCTCCCTTATCATTCATTACAACAGGATATGCTTTTATAGCATCTAAATCATTATATTTTAGATGAATTATCTTCTCCTGTTTTTTTCCACCACAAGATAATAGAAATAGTAGAATCATAAAAAATATTAATAAATTCCTCACAAAATCCTCCAAACAATAACTACAAAAACAATAATAATCAAAATTTATGATTTAATCAATTATTTTTTATCTTTTTTATTTTTTTTGTTAACAAAACACTATATTTTAAATTGAGAAACAATATTACTTAACTCTTTGTAACTACTTAGCGGAAAAATAATTTTATAATTAAACAAAAGTTTTCTATATTTTTAATAATATTGAAATATTTTGAAAATATGTTATAATAAAAAAGCAAAAAATTTTTGCTTTTTGGAGGTTTTATGAAAACTTTATCAATAGGTTTACAGCATTTTAAAGACATAATTGAAAACAACAAGATATATGTTGATAAAACAAATCTTATTTTTGAGTTATTAAATGAAAACAAATCTTTTTATTTTCTTTCACGTCCGAGAAGATTTGGTAAATCTTTATTGATAACAACACTTTTTGAGATATTCAAAGGCAA
>DYRY01000149.1:0-2602 GCA_020718465.1 Anaeromyxobacter dehalogenans
TATTATAAATGAAAAAAAGATATTTTTTTCATTATCATATTATTTATATTTTATTACTGTTTTAATTAATTTTAAATAAAGGTAAAAATGGGAAAAAAAGATAAAAACATTAAAACAAAAGAGAAATATCTTTCTGTTGAAGAGATAATACGAAATGCCTACAATAATCATGTTGAGCAATCTTTAAAATATGGTGGAAAACCAATAAGTTTTGAGGATTTTAAAGAGTCTTGTAAAATAGAAAATGAGTGGTCATAATTTTAATTGGAGAGCTTCAACTTGGTCGCTGGGAGGGAGTTTGGTTTTGCGAATTTGATGGACCAAGAACAAGAGATGTTCAGCTATTTTTTCAGTAAAATCTGATATCACTTTTATTTTTAAAAAAAATCTGTATAATAAAAACTTCAGTTTAGTTAACTGTTAAATATTTTTTATAAAAAACGCTGTTATTTTTGAATATCAATATTAAGAATTTTTGAGGTTTAATTTTGGTAAAAAAGGAGATAAAAGCTACAATTCTTTTCTCTGGAGATGGAACAAATTTGGAATCAATTCTACAAGAGAATAGCTTTGGAATTTTAAAAAATCTATATAAAATTCCTATAGTTATAACAAACAATCCAAATGCAGGAGGAATTAAAAAAGCATCAAATTTTAATGTTAAAATTGAGATAATTGATTCTGAATGTGAAATTTTAGAGTTATTAAAAAAATATAAAATAGATTTTATTATTTTAGCAGGATATAAAAAAATTCTATCAAGAAAATTTAGAAGATATTTTGATAATAAAATGGTTGTTAATATACATCCTGCTGATACAAGTCTATTTAAAGGTTTAGGAGGATATAAGTGGGCATTTAACAGTTCACTAAAGTCAACAAAAATAACAGTTCATTATGTTGATGAAGGGGTTGATACAGGTGAAATTATATTTCAAAAGGAGATTGATATATCTAATTGTAAAACTTTAGAGGAGGTTATTAGTATTGGCTTATCAATTGAACATAGATTTTATCCAGAGGTATTAAAAAAAGTTGCTGAAACTATAATCTCCCCCTATCTTTAAACTAGGAAAAATGTTAAACTGTATTTAAAAGAAAGAAGAAAGAAGAAAGGAGAAAAGAGAAAAACAGATTTTAATAATTTTTTGTTTGGTTTTTTAATAATAAATATTTATATAGATGTTTTATAAAGAGGTTTTATGAGTTTAAAAGTTCTTACAAATGGATTTTCACTTCTAAAAGGGGAAGAAGCAGAAAAAGTTGCAATTCTTTTTGATGAAAAAATTGTTGATATAAAAGAGAGTGATGATTTTGATTTATTATTAGATAGGATTGATCTAAATGGTGCACTTATCATACCTGGAGGAGTTGATCCACATGTTCATTTCAATGACCCAGGATTTACAGAGAATGAGACATTTACAACAGGAACAATGGCAGCAGCTTTTGGTGGTATTACAACAGTTATTGATATGCCATGCACCTCTTTACCTCCAGTTACAACAATTAATAATTTAAAAAACAAACTAAATGTAATAAAAGAGAAGGCTATTATAGACTACTCAATGTGGGGTGGAATAACTCCTGAAAGCAATTTTGAAGATATTGAACAATTATATAATGGTGGAGTAAAAGCTTTTAAATCCTATACAATATCTGGAATGGATACATTTAAAGCTCTTTCATATAGTGATATTGAGAGATTCTTTAGTTATTTTAGTGGTTCTGATGTGGTTTTTGGATTCCATGCAGAGGATTCTGATGTGATAAAAAAATCAATAGAGTCTCAAACATTTGATGAGCTTACAACAGTTCAAGGATATCTCAAAGCAAGACCAATAGAGGCTGAGGTAGTTGCAATCAGAAATATTGTTGAGTTAGCCAAAAAGTATGATGTTAATATACATATTGTTCATATTAGCTCAAAAGAGGGATTAAATCTTTTAAAACAGTACTCTAAAGCAACTTGTGAAACTTGTCCACACTATCTTGAGTTTACAGGAGATGATTTATACAACTTAAAAGGTAGGCTTAAAACAGCTCCTGTTGTTAAAAATAGTGAGGATAGGAAGGCTTTAAGAGAAGGATTAAAAAGTGGTTTAGTTAATTTTGTCTCAACAGATCATGCAGGGGTTTTTTGGGGAGATTTAAAACTAAATAGTGATTTTTCAAAAGTATATAATGGGATTCCAGGGGTTCAGCTAATGATTCCATATCTTTTTTCAGAGTTTTATGAAAAAACTTTGTCTTTAAAAAAGATGATAGAGATAAGTTCTGAAAATGCTGCAAAAAGATTTAACATATATCCACAAAAAGGGGCAATATTGGTTGGTAGTGATGCTGATTTTACAATTCTAAAAAAAGAGGAGTGGATTCAAGATGAATCTCAACTACAATCAATTGGAAAATATACTCCATTTTATCAAAAAAAATTAAGTTGGAGAGTTGTTTCTACTTTTGTAAGGGGAGTTGAGGTTTTTTCAATAAAAGATGGAGTAAAAGTTAATCCTGGTTTTGGGAAATTTATTTCTGCAAAAATAGATTAAAGATTTTTTTTGTTTTTTATAAAAAGATTTTTTTTGTTTTTTATAAAAAGATT
>DYRY01000149.1:2702-6736 GCA_020718465.1 Anaeromyxobacter dehalogenans
AAAGATTTTTTTTGTTTTTTATAAAAAGATTTTTTTTGTTTTTTATAAAAAGATTTTTTCTAATTTTTTATGTTGGAGGATTTTATGAATATTTTGTTAAGAAATGGTCGAGTTGTAACTCCTATTGATGGAAAATTTGTTGTTGAAGAGAAAGATTTATATATTTGTAATGGAAAAATATCCAAACTTCCTGCTCCTGTTTGGGATAGAGTTCTTGATGTTAAAGGTCGTGTTATTATGCCAGGTTTAGTAAATGCACATCATCATATATATTCAACACTATCAAAAGGAATTCCTGTAAAAGGACCTCTCAATGATTTTGTTGGAACATTAGAGAAACTTTGGTGGAAACTTGATAGAGTTCTTGAACAGGATGATATTGTTGCATCAACAATAATAACTCTAAGAGAGTGTATTAAAGCAGGAGTTACAACAGTTTTTGATCATCATATATCTGTTCCATTTATTGAGGGTTCTCTTGATTCAATGGCAAAAGAGTTTGAAAGATATCAAATTAATGGAGTTTTATGTTTTGAAACTTCAGATAGAAATGGAAAAGAGATTTTTAATAGATCTTTAAAAGAGAATGTTGATTTTTATAAAAAGCATCTTAACTCAAAAAATATAAAAGGAACAATTGGTCTTCATGCATCATTTACACTTGATGAAGAGAGTCTTCCTATAATTAAAGAACAGATTGGTGATGCTCCAATTCATATTCATGTTGCAGAGGATTTATCTGATGTTACAGAAACTATGAAGATGTCTGGAGGGCTTCCTGTTATTGAGCGTCTTGATAAGTATAATCTTTTAAATAAAAACTCTCTTATTGTTCATGGAAATAATTTAACTGATGAAGAGTTAGCATTAATTAAAAAATCGGAGGCTTTTGTTATTCATAATCCCGATTCAAACATGAATAACACACTTAAAATAAAAAACATATCAGAAACATTATCTGCTGGGATTCCATTAACAGTTGGAACAGATGGAATGACATCTAATATGTTAAAATCATATAAAAACAGTTTTCTACTTAACAGATATCTTCATCAAAACCCAGATACAGGTTATGGTGAGATTTATGAAGTTATTCAAAATGCTTTTAAACTAAAAACAACTTATGGTTTTGATTTAGGGGTTTTAGAGGGTGATGATGCAGATGTTGTTGTGTTTGATTATCAACCATCAACACCATTTAATGAGAACACATTTTTAGGACATTTTGTTTTTGGAATAACAGAAAGTCGTCCACAATGGGTTTTAAAAGGTGAATATGTATTAATGGATCAATTTACAGTTACAGTTCCTGAACCATCTGATTTATATGAAAAACAGATTCCAAAAACAGAGCAACTTTTTAAAAGATTTTTAGAACAAAAGTAATTTAAGAATATAAAACTTCATAAAAATCCTATTTATTAAGAAAACATTCACTTTTTTGACATTTTTCAAAAAAATATTTCCTAAATAAAAATATTTTATGAAAAATTACTATCTTTTGCTCTATTTATGATGTTAAAATTCACTTTGTTTGATTTTGTGAGGAGTATATGAAATTTTATAAATATCATGGAACAGGAAATGATTTTATTTTAATCCAACAAAAGGATGAAAGTAGCTTACCAACAACTGAAAATATTATAAAATGGTGTAGACCCCATTTTGGAGTTAGTGCAGATGGAGTTTTAGTTGTTCAACCCTCTAAAAAAGCAGATTATAAAATGAGAATATTTAATTCTGATGGTTCAGAGGCTCAAATGTGTGGAAATGGAATAAGATGTGTTGCATTTCATATTAAAAAATTTATGAATTTTGAGAACTCTAATATTTTGGTAGAGACTAATATTGGAAATCTTCTCTGTTCTATAAGTGCAATTAAAGATGAAACTAATAGAGTTTTTGTATCTGTTAATATGGGTGGTGCTTTTTTTGAGGCTCCACAGCTTTTTTTTGGTTCTCATATTAATGACTCTATTGATGAGTTTAAATTTACATCAGTATCTGTTGGAAATCCACACATGATATTTTTTTTAGATAATATATCTGAAAATATTATAGTAGAGTTTGGTAAAAAATATGGTCAAAATAGATTTTATAAAGAGGGAACAAATGTTGAAACTGCAAGAGTTATCAATGAAAACTCTTTAGAACTTAGTGTTTTTGAAAGGGGTTGTGGTCTTACTATGGCTTGTGGAACTGGAGCATGTGCAACTGTTGCTGCTGGAGTAAAAAACTCTCTATTAATCCCAAATAAAGATATTGAGGTTAAACTATTAGGTGGTTCTCTATTTATTAATGTTAGTGATGATTTTAAATCTATAATAATGAAAGGGGAGGCTGAATTTGTTTTTGAGGGAGTTTTAGCAACTTAATTATAATTAGTTTTTATTAAAAAACTAAAATAGTTAAAAATTTAGCAAACTATTAGATTATTTTAATTAACCCAAATCTTCTATCTCTTTGAGAAAAATTATTAATAATCCTATCTAAATCATCTGCTGTAAACTCTGGCCAAAGTTTTTGCTCAAAAAAAAGCTCTGCATAGGCAGATTCCCATAAAAGAAAGTTGCTAATTCTAAAATCACCACCAGTTCTTATTAATAAATCTACATCACCAGAGTTAAACGTTGAGAGTTTTTGTGAAAAAAAATCTTCAGTAATTGAATAAGTATCAAAATTATTTTGAGATATAATATTTTTGATAGCATTAAGAATATCCTGCCTTCCAGAGTAGCTTAATGCAATATTTAGCTCCATAACAGCATTTATAGATGTCTCTTTTTCTAAATCAAAAAGGGTATTTTTTAAAAAATCTGGTAATTTTTCAAGAGTTCCTATTGGATTAAAGTGAATGCCATTATCCAACATTGTAACACGCTCTTTTACCATAAATTCAAGAAGAAGCTCCATTAAAATAGATATCTCCTCTTTTGGTCTACCCCAATTCTCTTCAGAAAAAGCATAGAGTGTTAATGCTTTAATCCCTATTTTTCGGCAGTGAGTAACAATTTCATGAACAACAGATGCCCCTTTTTTATGCCCATCTGTTCTTGGGAAACCATTTTTTTGTGCCCATCTACCATTTCCATCCATAATGATGGCAAGATGTTTCAGTTTGTTCATACTTTTAGAATCTCATCCTCTTTGAGTTTGATTATATCATCAACAGTTTTTGTGTAGTCTATAATAAGCTCTTGAATTTTGTCTCTACCTTTTTTAAGGTCATCTTCAGATATCTCTTTATCTTTTTCTAACTCTTTTAACATATCAAGAGCTACATGTCGATGTGTTCTTAAGGAGACTTTAATATCTTCACCAATTTTTTTAGCAGATTTTACAAGATCACGTCTCCTCTCTTCTGTTAATTGAGGAAGAGTTAAAATAATAAAATCACCATTATTATTTGGGTTAAGTCCTAAATCTGATGCAAAAATAGCTTTCTCTATTTTTGTTAGCATATTTTTTTCCCAAGGTTTTATTGTTATAACTCGTGGTTCTGGAATATTTACTGCTGCCATCTGAACAATTGGGGTTGGAGTTCCATAATAATCAACTCTTACATCCTCTAATATTGCACTGTTTGCACGTCCTGTTCTTAACTTACCTAAAGCATATTTTAAAGATTCAATTGCTTTAGTTGCATCCTCTGTGAACGATTGAAATACCTCTTGCAACATAAAAAACCTCCTTAATTTATAATTAAACAGCCACATTAAAAAATTATACCATTTTTACAACCTAATTACACATATTATATTTTTTGTTATTTATAAAAATAAAAAACAATTCAATTTTTATTGTGTAAATAGATTAGCAAATTTGTATTAAATATCATTTATAAAAAAATTAACAATTTTTATATAAAAATAATTTTAAAGTCAAAAATTGAACTTTAAAATATTATCAAAACAATTTTATATTATTTTTTTAATAAAAATCAATTATAATTTTAATTTCATTGAGTATTTTTTATATTTTTTTTTTAAATCACTAAATCCAACCTGTTAAATCTCCTCTTAATAATTTATCTC
>DYRY01000150.1 GCA_020718465.1 Anaeromyxobacter dehalogenans
TGTTGTTATTAATAAAGATTTACCAAATCTTCTCGGACGTGAAAGAAAATAAAAATTATCTTTTTTTTCTGTTAATAATTCATAAATTAATTCGGTTTTATCAATATAAACACAATTGTTTTCAATTACTTGTTTAAAGTTCTGTAAATTGATTGATAAAGTTTTCATAAAAAACCTCCATTTCAAATTATTAATTTTATAGCATAAATAGTGATAGTTGACAACATTCATTTATACAAATTTTTATTATAATAATGACTACTTGATTATCAATTATTGGTATTATATCATATTTTTCTTTTTTTTTGATGTAGATTTTTCTTAAAATCTAAAAATCTTGAATTCATACCTGATGTTTTGCTTTTTTTCTGTTGTAATCATTTTAAATTAGATAATTTTACTTAAATTTTATTTGTTAAGTTTTAAAAAAAACTCTTTTATATAAACAGTCATAACAGAAAAAAATTGAACATTTTAACTAAATTTGATATACAGATGTATGTTAAGGAGGCTTACATGAAAAAAATAGCTATTTTTTTACTATTTTTAGTTTTAAATACAACTGTTTTTGCTGTTGAAAATGAGAAAACAGAGTCTCAACCATCAAAAAATAGTGATTTAAAAGATAAAATATCTGATGAGGTCACAATAAAAGATTCCAATACTGGAGAATATAAAACAATAAGACGATTAAAAGAGGCTCACGAAAGTACAAGCAGACCAACCGAGGTGGGAAGAGTTCTTTGGCTTCCTGGTGGAGGAATTCACTTTTTTATAACAGATAATGAGAAAAGTGATATGACTTTTCTTATTGATTCCGATTTTGAGTATCAAACAGGATTAATGGATAAAGCAGTTGCAATATTTGGAAATGCAGGGCTTGGATTCTCTGGTTCAAACTTTGTTATGCAGTTTCAAATTGGTTTAAAATATAAATTTCAATATATTGAGTATAATCTTAAACCATTTATTAAAGCAGGAATCTCTTTTGCTCCAATTTTTGATGAGGATGCTGTAACACTTTTCTCTGGATTTTTAGGTGCTGGTTTTCAATATTTTCTAAGTGGTGAAACTGGATTAGAGTTATCAACCGATTTTAATACTGGTGGTTTTTTTGGTGAAGATTCCCTTTTTGGGGTATATATTGGTGTTAGATTATCATATATTCTTGTTTTTTAGGATTTCAATGAGAATTTTGGCTTTTGATGTTGGAACTCATCGTATTGGTGTTGCTTATGGTTCATCAATAAATAAAGTTGCAGTTCCAATTGATACAATTATTAGAGAAAATGATACAAAAGATTTTGAAAAAGTTGGATTTTGGATTAAAGAGAAAGAGATTGATAGAGTTTTAATTGGTATGCCTCTTTTATTAAGTGGATTAGAGGGTAAAAGTGCAAAATATGCAAAAGAGTTTGGAAAAACTGTTGAAAATCTATTTAATATAAAAGTTGTTTATTGGGATGAGAGATTTTCAACACACTCTGCACAACAGGTTTTAATTCAAGGAGATGTTTCAAGACAAAAAAGAAAAAATGTTATTGATAAACTTGCTGCAACAATATTTTTACAATCCTACTTAGACTCTTTATAGATGTTTTTTAGTTAGTTTTGCAATAAAAAACTGATTTTTTGTTGTTTTGTAGAATTTTTAATATGATTACTTTTTTTATTTGGATTTATTATGAAAAAAATAGTTTTTTATCTTTTTTTAGCAATTTTTATGACTATTTTAGGTGTTTCAGTTTACTATTTCTTACAATATAAAAAATTTGTAAACCCATATCCACAAGCATCCAAGAGTTATATTTTAAAACTTATATTTTTGGAAGGGTATCGATACTCTAACTTAAAATCTTTTTTAGAAACAAAAAATAGTGACAAAAAAGAGGAGAAAATTTTAGTAATTCCAAAGAAACCTGTTCATCAAATATCAACTCTTTTAGAAAAAGAGGGGCTTATCAAAAGCTCAAAAGAGTTTTTAATTTTAATTAGAGTTAAAAATATTGATAGAATGATTAAAACAGGTGAATTTCAATTCTCAACAGATATGAAACCTGAAGAGGTTTTAGATGTTTTATTAGCAGGAAAAGAGGTTCAATTTAAAGTTACATTTCCTGAAAACATCACATATATTGAGATGGGAGATATATTAGAGAAAGCAAATATAACAAAAGCCTCAACTTTTATAAAACTTTGTGAATCGGAGGAGATTTTAAAAAAATATGATATAAAATATGAGATAAAAGAGAACTATAAAGCAACATTAGAGGGGTATCTGTATCCTGAAACATACTACTTTAAGAGAAACACTCCTGCAGAGGAGATTATTAATAGATTAATATCAAGCACTCGTGAAAAGTTAGAGTTATTTAAAGATAAACTTAAAGAGTATAGTTGGAGTGAACATGAACTATTAACTTTTGCCTCATTAATTGGTAAAGAAACAGGAACAGAGGAGGAGCTTTCAAAAGTTTCATCTGTTTTTCATAATAGATTAAAAAGGGGAATTTTACTTCAAACAGATCCAACAGTTATATATATGGTAACAGATAGAAAATCTACAAAATATCATGCAGGGATTACCAAAAAACATTTAACAGATAAAACCAACCCCTACAACACCTATGTTTATAAAGGTTTACCTCCTGGACCAATTGGAAATCCAAATGTTAGAGCTATTCAAGCAGTTTTATATCCTGCAACAACATCTTTTATCTTTTTTGTTTCAAATAATGATGGAACACACACATTTACAACAAATCTTGAAGATCATGAAAAGGCTGTAAAAGAGTATTGGAGTAAAGTAAGAAAATCACAAAAGGGTGAAAAGTAGATGTTTTTGTTATTAATGTTTTTTATTTTTTAAACATCAACTCCAATTCTTTTTGCATGATTAACAAATGTTTGGCGTGTTCCAAGTCTAAACATATCAGCAGCATCTGTTTGAGATAGCTTTAGTTTTTTAACATTTAAATATGCAACTTTTTGAGCCTCAATCCATTTTTGCTCCTCAAAATCATAAAATTCTTGAAGTTCCTCTTTAGATCTTATTCTTTTTGACTGTTCTGACTCTTCATGTTTTTTATTTTGTTGAGTATCTGGAGAGATTAAAACTTGGAATTTAGATAAATCATTAACTAAACCTGTATTAACATCTAACTCTTCTTTAAAATAGTTACCTAAAAGCTCATTTTCAATTGCTTTTTTGTTAATTTTACCATTAGATGTAAAAATAGAGGCTCTTTTTAAAGTTTGTTCTAATTCTCTCACATTTCCGTGCCATTTATAATTATCACTAAGTAGAAAAG
The DNA here is from genome assembly GCA_020718465.1 of Anaeromyxobacter dehalogenans. Taxonomy (GTDB): domain Bacteria; phylum UBP6; class JAFGXH01; order JAFGXH01; family JAFGXH01; genus JAFGXH01. The sequence goes on from DYRY01000150.1 coordinate 3,312, forward strand.
CCTCTGCATCTGGAGTTAAATATCTTGGAATCCACTGTGGATAGTTTTTATATTTCTTGTTAATTCTATTAATAAACTCCCTTGAAATATCAAGAATATCCTCTTTTCTCTCTCTAAGTGGTGGAATTTTAAAAACAACTCCAGCTAATCTGTATAATAAATCCTCTCTAAAAAGCCCCTTTTTAGTTAAATCCATTATATTTTTATGTGTTGCAGAGATAACTCTAACATTAATTGGAATCTCTTTTGAGTTTCCTACTCTTCTTATTTTTTTCTCTTGAAGAACTCTTAATATTTTACCTTGAAGCTCATAAGGTAAATCCCCAATCTCATCAAGAAAAACTGTTCCATTATTAGCATGTTCAAAAAGTCCTGTTTTGGGAGCTATTGCACCAGAAAAAGATCCTTTTTCATATCCAAAGAGTTCACTTTCAAGTAACTCTTTTGGTATTGCAGCACAGTTTATTGGGTAAAATTTTTCATCTTTAACCCCTGATTTTTTATGAATATATCTAGCAAGAAGCTCTTTTCCTGTTCCTGTTTCACCAAGAATTAAAACTGACTCCTCTGTAAATGGAGCAATCTCTTTTGCTTTTAAAAGAGTATCTCTCATCTCTTCACTTTCTACAGAACCAAATTCAGGAAATAGAATATCTTTAGTTGTCTCTTTTGTTTCAACAAGATGTTGAAAACCAAATTGAAAAGGTATCTCAACTGGATATATATAATCTTTTTTTGCATTAGCATCATAATACCATTGATAAAATGTTGCTGGATATCTTGTTTTACCCAAAAGAATCCAAATTGCAGACATTTGATAGCTACCAGATGTAATTTGAAAATGCCAAGTAATTCCTTTTGATTGGTTTTTATGCCAAATTTTATTTAGAGTTTTTTCTGTGAAGCGATATATTGAGTCATAATCTCCTGCATGTTGAACCTCCTCTTCTGATGCTTCATGAAAAAACACCTTTTTACCATCAAGAAGTTCACTTTCAAGTTTATCCATGAAAAAACGACGTTCTAAGTTAAAATATCCTTCAGAATAAAAGAAATGAAACTCATCAATATCTTTTACAATCTCCTGTTGTGTAAAAAGATAGATAGGTGATAATTTAAAGTGTCCAGATTTCTCTGCAACAGAATAGACATCTCTCTCTCCAATCCAAGAGCAGTATATTTGCATGCTTCCCCCTGTTAAAAAATATAGCAACATGTGAAAATTATATTATATTTTCATAAAAAATCAAGTAATAAATATTTTTTAATAAAAAATATTTATTTTGATTTATTTTTTCATTAGAAATAAAAGTTTTTTATATCTATTTTTTAATGAGATTTTTAGAAGTTTTTATTAAAAATAAACCATTTTTTTATTTGTTTCAACTATTTTTTATGGAGATTTTTATAACAATCTTTATTTTAATTTTTTTTTGTTAAAATTTAAATGAAATATCAACATAACCTAAAAGAGTGAGAGTCATAAAAACTATTAATGCTATTGTTAGAAAAAGAGAGTAGAAAAATAAAAAATTTACACTAGAATTTTTCTCTTCTAAGTTTTCTGAATCTAAATTCTCATCTTTTTTAATAATTGAGTTATTACTATCACTTTTTTTACCTTTATTTTTATGTTCTTTTAAAAAAGCAGAGATACTATCATTCTCATCTTCATCTAGAATAACGGTTTTAAAATCAAAATCAGAGTTGATTGATTCCAATTTCTGTATATCTTTTTGATCATTCTTTTTAGAGTTACTATTTTTAACATCATCAAAATCTCTATTTTGAGATGAAGCTTTATTTTCATCTCTTTGATTCTCTTCTAAAATAACTGTTTTCTCATTATTGATAAGATTTCCCATATATGATAATAGATTATTTTCAAGCTCTTTCTTATCCTCAACATCAGACAAACTTTTTTGAATCTCAAGAATCTCTGCCTGAAAAATCTGAATTTCCTCTTTGAATGTCTCTTTCATCCATCCAGCAAGAAGTGTATCAACTGCATCAACAGATGTAAAATTTTTTAGAAACGATTTTAGAGCTATTCTTAAATCATGAGCTGTTTGATATCTATGTTCGGCATCTGGTTGAAGAGCTTTTGCAATAATTCCAGATAACTCTTCTGGAAAATTTGGAATAATAGATTCTGGTGGTTCAATACAACAGTCAACAATCATTTTTATAACCTGAAATTCAGAATCAGCTTTAAAAAGACGTTTTCCTGTTGTCATCTCATATAAAAGAACACCAAGAGCAAAAATATCGGAACGTTGATCTATCCCTTTTCCTGTTAAATACTCTGGAGACATATATGAAAGTTTTCCTTTCACAACACCAGTTCTTGTTTTATTTGATTGTGATGTTGCTTTTGCAATACCAAAATCAACAATTTTAACTTTTCCACTATAATTAACCAGAATATTTTGAGGAGAAACATCACGATGAACAATATGGAGTAACTCCCCCTGCATATCAGTTTTTGTATGTGCATAGTGTAGTCCCTCTGCTGTTTGGGCAATAATTTCACAACAAAACTCAATTGGAATTTTTGTTTTAGATATTATTTTTTCAATATCAGCTCCAGCAATATACTCCATTGCTAAAAAATAGTTATCATTTTGTTTTCCAAATTCAATAATTTGAACAATATTAGGATGGCTAAGTTGTGCTGCAAGTTTTGCTTCATCAAAAAACATTTTTATAAATTTTTCATCATTTGCATAATGAGAGAGAATTTTTTTAATAACAACAAATCTTTCAAATCCACCAATTCCCTCCTCTTTTGCAAGAGATATCTCTGCCATACCACCAAGACCAATATTTTTCAGCAACCTATACTTTCCAAATTTGCTCATATCTTAACCTCTCTACTCATTAAAATTATTAACATATTTTTTTAACAAAATATAGTTTTTTTTGAAAAATATTATCTTTTTAAGCTATAATACAAAGTTGTTTTTTTAACAAAACAGAGTTTTTTTATAAAATATCGTTTTTTTAGGATTAATATGTTAACACTAAAAGATGCTGAAAGAGTTCTTTTTGATAATTTTGGATACTCTAATTTTAGAGAGCATCAAATTGAGCCAATAAAATCAATTATTGAAAAAAGAGAGAATATTTTAATACTATTGGCAACAGGTGGTGGAAAATCTATGTTTTACACAATTCCAGCACTTTTATATGAATCATTCACACTTGTTATATCTCCACTAATCTCTTTGATGGAGGATCAAGTTTCGCAACTTAAGGGAAGAGGAATCTATGCAGAGTATCTCTCTTATGAAAAAAAAGAGGAAGTTGAATCTATTTTATCAAATATAAAAAATATTAAGATACTTTTTATATCTCCAGAGAGATTTGCATCAAAAAGTTTTCAAAATTTTTTATCTATAAAC
>DYRY01000151.1 GCA_020718465.1 Anaeromyxobacter dehalogenans
CCTAAATGAGGAAAGATGAGCAATATTTAATTTCATGTTTATAATCCCGAACTCGAGTTAATAATTTATTGCTGTATATATTTTGTATTTATTGGTTTATTGATAAAAAGGAGTAAAATCTGTTTTTGATTGTTTTGATTAATAAAAGAGTTTATTACTCTTCATCATTACCATTATCATCAGCCCAAATTGATTGATCCATACATCTTGTTTGAGTACAACGAATAATATCTTCATTTATGATAGGCATGATTTTATGTTTTCCAGGTTCTGAAACAGCCCCTTTATAACAACGTCCCCAAGAGCTTTGTGGAAATAGTTTACAACTCTCTCCAGATGCACAATCAGAACTTGTTTGACAGTTTTTATCAGGAACGGTAATCAATCTATCAAAAATAACAAATCCTCTAACAGCACGTAGAGCAGTTGAGAAGAAGTGACATTTTCCTGGACCTGTATTAATTCCTCTTACATCAACAGTTCCACACTGACCATGTGATGTACATCTATATTTTGATTCAACAGATGAGGCACACTCACAAGTTTTACAAAGATATGGGTTGTAAACAAATTGACAATTGTCCTCATTGTTTAGGAATTTATCCCCATCAATATCATCATCACATTGGTCCCCTTTTCCATCTCCATCAACATCATTTTGCTCTGGATTGAATAGATTTGAGCATTTATCTTGTGAATTTACAACACCATCTTTATCACTATCATTAGAGTGATTACAAGCATCTCCCCAAGCACCATTAACATGTGGTGGGATAATTGGTTCACCACTTTCATCAAATCTTATATATTCAAGATTTTCATCTAAATAACTATTTTCATCAATGAAATCTTCAAAAGATTGAGTGTTTTCCTCTGATATCTCTTTTGCTATCGGTAAATTATGTGCAATAATTTTATCAGTTGATTCAAGAACACAACTATTTCCTGATTTCACATAACCAGAATTGCACTCCCATTCACAAGAAGCAGGAGTACTCCAAGAGCCACTTGAGTAACGAACAACAGTCACATCTCTTCTTATTGAAGTTGCATTTGCTGGTGCAACATTTCGACAATCTGTTGTATACATCTGATTACTATTAGAAACTAATGGACAGTTATCATTATTGTTTGCCCAACCATCACCATCTAAATCAGGGTCACAAGCATCTCCTTTTCCATCTCTATCAGTATCTTTTTGTGTAGGATTTGGAACATTTAAACAGTTATCATTAGAGTCCATAACTCCATCACCATCAAAATCACCATTATCACATTGATCACCCTTTCCATTTCTATTTGTGTCAATTTGAATCACTTTAAATCCACTTGAACAATATAAATTACATGGTGTCCAGTGCTCTTTAGGACACATGTTTGACAAACATTGACCATTTAGAGTTGGTAAATCATACATAACCTCTTGTCGTTTTAACCAAAATGGCATATCATAAGAGTCTTTTAATATGGTTGTTTGGTTGTTTGATGATGAGGCAGTCTCTATAACTGTAAATGGTCCTCTATCAATCCCTTTTACATACATTGACTCAAAAGGCTCTCCTGTATTACTTTCAGATATTGCAGCAACAGGAATCTCATCACTTTTTAGTTTAAATGTATCTTGAATATTCTCATCATCCTGAAAAAATCCAATAGAGTTCTTTTTAGCTCTTAACTCTGTCATACCATAATGCTCAATATGATATCCCTCACCAACAAGTTCAAGACCTGGTTTAAATAAAGATAATGTAATATACTCCTCATCTGGAGCAAGTGTAACATAAGCTCCACTATATAAAACATCTGGTTTTCCAGCTGATTGAGTTATAAAAACCCCTTTTCTATTACCATTATTTACAACATAAGTTATAGTTCCATTTATAAGCTCATTTTGTGAGATTATAAGTAAATCACTCTCATCATGACCTCTTTTTTCTCTTAATCCAGCAATTGTTATATCTCTACATTTTCCCTCAATGCAAAAAATATTTTTTGATGGATCTGCTGTTGCAAAGCAATCAGTATCTAAACGACATGATTTAGAAACACAAGCATTTTGTTGACAAACTTTATTCTCTGTACAATCGGAATTTGAGTAGCATGAACCATATGCAGGTTCACAACCATTTTCTAAACATATCTCCCAATCTCTACAGTTTGTACAGTTTGTTGCAACTGGTTTGCAGTAGTGACTATCAACATCACAGAATGAGTAGTCATCACAAAGAGTTATAGCAGAACAACGTCCCTCTTTTGTTCCACAAATATTTTGATCTATACAAAGTTGCCACTCAGCACAAGCGGGTGAACATGTGAAATTATATATCTCACACTCATTTTCATTATTACAAATCTCATTAGATTTACAATCAGAACTCTCATTACAACGTCCCTCAAGAAGAATGCAACCATTATTTTCACAAATTTCCCACTCAAAACAGTCTTCATGTATATCACATGGTCTATTACTTGTCATAGCTTCACAAATATGTGAGTCAAGATTACAAGTGTATCGCTCTTGGCAATCCCCATTAGATCTACACATTCCATCTTGAAGTGAACAGTTATTACCTTCATTACAATACTCCCAATACTCACAACTAATATCGCAACTACCAGGATTATCTTCACAAAGATGTGTCACTGGATCACAACTTATTGTGCTTGGATTATCAATACACTCATACCCATCAAATCCAGATTGAGGACAAGGAATATCTTGTGAACATGGATTATTTGAGTCACAATAACCAGGTTTAATTTTACAAGCAATTCTTGTTGTACATGTAGCTCCTGTGCTTGAACATGTTTTATTTGATAAACAGTAGTTATCTTCTCCTGGACACTCATTAATTTCAGAACAACTCTCCCAAGATTTACAAGATGGAGCACAAGTTAACACACAATTATGAGTTTCATCATCACATTTTTTATCACCACTACAATCACTATTTGAGTTACAAAAACCATCTGTTAATTCACAATAACCATTTTCACATGTTTCCCAATTATTGCATGTTGGATTACAAACTAATTCACATTTATGATTCAACTGATTACACTTTTTACCACCACTACAATTATTATCTGTTGCACAGTAGCCATTTTTAAGAGTACAACTTCCATTAGAGGAACATGTTTCCCAATATTCACAAGATGGAGTACAAACTCTTTCACATCTATGAGTATTCCCATTACAACTTAAATCACCAGAACAATCACTATTTGAATCACAATATCCATCATCTGCTTCACAACTATGATTTTCACAAGATTGCCAAGGAGCACAATCACTATTTGAATCACAATATCCAGTTATTGGAGTACAGATATGTGAAGAGTTACAAATATTTCCAGCTCCACATTCACTATTACTATTACAATAACCAGGGGCTATTTCACAACTATTTGAGGAGTTGCATCGTTGCCATGGTTTACATTTTGGTGAGCAGTTATCATGATTTGGATCAGAAACACAAAGATGTGTTGATAAGTCACAATAACCATTAGAACAGATTGTATTCTCATCACATCTACCATTTGTAACTTCACAACTTATATCTTGAGAACATGTTTCCCAACTATCACAAGTTGGAGAACAATTATATTCACAATTATGTGTTGTTTGATCACAAACCATTCCTAAATAACATTGAGAATCTCCTATACATCTTCCTGGTTTTGTTTCACACACTCCACCTCTGCAACGCTCCCAAGATTTACAAGAGGGTTGGCAAAGGGTTGGAAGTGGTGCACAGTAGTGACCTCCAGTACAAACATAATTTGCAGGACAATCAGATGTAGAGTCACACCAACCAGGTGCAGTAGAACATCCAGCAGTTGAACATAACTCCCAATTATCACAAATTGGAGAGCAGTTTGTTGATGGATCATCTTTACATTGATGTGTTGTTAAATCACAATATTGATTGTTACCACAATCAGTTTTATAATCACAATAACCTAAAATAGTTTCACATCTGTTTGGAGATACACAAGTTTCCCAAGAGTTACAGTTTGTACAACCAGAACCTGTTGGTTTACAAACATGATTTGCAGTACAAATATAACCTATACCACATGGATGCTCCTCATCACAACGATTTGGAGCAATAGTACAACTACTATTTGAACAATATTCCCAAGATTCACAAGTTGTACATCCAGAACCATCATTTGTACAAGTGTGTGTTGTTAAATCACAATATTTTCCTTCACCACAATTGGTTGTTTCATCACAATTTCCAACAGATGGTATACAATTATTTGAAATAGTACATATCTGCCAATCATCACAAGATGGAGCACAAAACTCTCCAACCTCTTCGCAAACATGGTTTGCAGAACACTCTTTTCCAGTAGGACATGGATGAGAACTATCACAACGCTCTGGAGCAATAACACAACGTGTTCCAGAACAATACTCCCACTCATTACACTCTGTAGTGCAGTTTCTAGGTTCATTTGTGCATTGATGTGTTGTAAAGTCGCAATATTTTCCAACACCACAATCTACAGTTTCATCACAATGTCCCTCATTTGGAAGACATAAATTACCTCTTGTACAAATCTCCCAATCTCCACAAGCAGGATCACAATCATTTAAATCCTCTTCACAAACATGATTTAAATTACATCTCTCTCCCTCTGGACATGGATTTTCTGAATCACATCTCTCTGGTGCTATTTCACAACCTGTAGTTGTACAAATTTCCCATTGACTACAAATAGGAGAACAACTATCAGATGGATGTTCTTCACAAGTGTGAACTCTTAAATCACAATATTTTCCTTCACCACAATTTGATGTTTCATCACATCTATCTACTCCAATTTCACAACTATTTGATGAGTTGCAACGCTCCCAAGGTTTACATAGTGGATCACAAAATTGCCCAGGGTCTAGTTCACAATTATGTGTTTCTAAATTGCAACTTGCACTAAAACCATAAGTGGTTCCACAACTGCTATTTTCATCACAACGTCCAGTATCAGGAACACAGTTACTATCTGCTGTGCAAGTTTGCCAATCTTGACAAGATGGAGTACATTGATATTCACAACTATGCTCTGCTTGATTACATATCTGTCCCTCTTGACAATTTGAATCAACAACACATCTATCTGGTGCTATAACACAACTATTTCCAGCATCACAAATCTCCCACTCACTACAAGTTGGAGAGCATTGATATTCACACTGATGAGTTGTTGTATTACATATTTTTCCTTCAGAGCAATCACCATTAGCCTCACAGTTTGGCTCTTCAGAAACACATGATGTTCCAGTTGAATTACAAGATTCCCAATATTCACAAAGTTCACCACAACTCTCAACACATTGGTGAGTTGAGAAATCACAGACTTTTCCACCTTCACAATCATCATGAATGTTGCAGAAATCTATGATAGGTTTACAAATAGAGTCTATACAACTCTCCCAACCATCACAATCAGAGTTTGCTCGACAACCACCTCCACTACTACTACAAACATGATTCTCTTGACAAACTCCTCGTGGACAATCACTATTTGAGCTACAAAAACCAGTTCCAACTTCACAACTATTTGATGAGTTACAACGTTCCCAAGGCTTACAAATAGGATTGCAAACCCCTAGATCCTTTTCACAAATATGAGTCTCCATATTACATGACATACTTATAGATCCACCTCTTTCACAAGGATTATCCTCATCACAACGTCCATTTCCAATAATACATTGATTTTCTGGAAGACATAACTCCCAACTACTACATCTTGGTGAACACTCATAAGAGCATTTATGAGTAAATGGATCACAAAATTTATTAGATGGACATTGAGAATCCTCTGCACAGTAACCAACTCTTGGAATACAATCAATACCATCAGAACATACTTGCCAATAATCACAAGATGGGGTACAAACAAATTCACATTCATGTGATTTTAAATTGCACTCTTTTCCATCACCACAATTTGTAAACTCATCACAAAAACCCTCTTTTAATCCACAACTATTACCAGGAAGACACACTTGCCAACTTTGGCAATTAGGGGAACAACGATATTCACACTCATTAGTCCCAATATTACATACTTGATCTGTTAAACAGTCTGCTGATGTTTCACATCTACCATCTTCTGGTAAACACTCATAAGCATAACTTGCATCACTCCAACCACAGTATTGCCAATTTTTGCAATCTTCAACACAATTTGAGCCACACCCTGCTAATGCAAATAGTGATAGCCAAATGATAGCCAAATAGATCTTTTTAAATTTCATTTTAAAACTCCATAATACTCCTTATAGATTCTACTAAATGAACTATTTTTTGTCAATTAAAAGAGCTGGATTGATAACTATTTATCAAAAAAAATTATTTTTTTATGTTCTATAAGTAATTATAAATAGTTTTTTCATTTGATTTTTATGTTTTATAATAATAGACATCTTGCATAACCTCGAAACATGCTAAACTCCTCTATTCATGTTG
>DYRY01000152.1 GCA_020718465.1 Anaeromyxobacter dehalogenans
TTTTTTGTTGGCAATGACAAAAAATGGTTTTATTCTTCTAAAATCTCAAATTGAATTTTTTCTGATAAAGTTGGAAGAGTTTTTACCCATGTTGGCCAAAGATCTATTTGAACATCAGAAACTTCTTCAAAATTATTTATAAGATTTTTTTCGGCTTCATCTTTTCGTACTCCCACTATTTCTTTTTTTACTTTCTGTGAAAATTCTAAGCCTTTTTTACTTTTTGGCTCAATAATATATTGATAAATTCCTCGTGTAGAAAAACTTACTTTTAGGAGAGTATTGTTGTTTTCAAGAGAAAGAACTTCTGGAACAAGAACACGTCTATTTACCAAAAGAAGATCCATTCCTTCTGGTGCAGATCTCTTAAATTTTTCTTCAATAAGAGAAATGAGATCATTTTTAGAGTAAATATAATTTTGTACTCGTACCCTAATTTCTCCAGAAAATTCAGTTCGTTCTTCTCCAATAAGGTCTTCTTCGGGTTTTTCAAATTTTATTTCTACAATCTCTGATAAAAATTGTTTTCCTGTAAGAGGAAGCATTTCCATTTCATCTTTTCTTTCTGGATATAATTGTTCTATTTCATACAATAATTCCGTTTTTTCACTTTCTTTTGCCTCTTTTATTAACTGTTCTTTCGCTTTTTCTATATCAGATTTTGTAATTTTATAAATCCATTCAGTTTTCCCTCCTTCTAATGGAGTAATATTTTCTGCAAATATTTTTTCTTGATATTCCTCTTTCAATCCTGGGAAAAAAAAATGTTGTCCTTTTGGCATATTCCCTTTTTCTCCTTGAATTTTTTCATACTTATCTTTTTCACTTGCCACCACTTCTATTTCAATTTCACTTGATTCACCATTTTTTGCTGGAGGAATGGTAATCCAATCTTGTATTAAAAACACAACTCCATCTTGGTTTTGAATTCGAGTATTATTACGAAAAGTAAATTCTTCTGGAAGAGTATTAGTAATTTTCATTTTTCCATGAGCATTTTCTCCCAAAAATTCTTTTGAAACACCCGAAAAAGTTTTAGAAAGAACAAAAACTTTTTCGATTGGATATGTAAAAATTCCATTATTTTCTCTCCATAAATCTGATTCTTGAAAAACTGATTTCGAAAGCATATGCACATTGATATGCATTTCTTCTTCTTTTTTAAACGGAGCAATTTTTACCACTGCAACAGGAATTGCGATTTTAAGAAGGAAAAAAAAGAATCCCATAAGTAAAATTCCAAGAAGAAGCAATGCATGTAAAACAGGTCGTGATAAAGTAAAAATTGGTGCTTTTTCTCTAGAAATATATGGAGTTGTTTTTTTATTAAGTGCCTTTCTAAGAGTTTCAATAGGAATAGTTGAAATTTTTTTAGAAGAAAAATTTTCTCGAGATTTTTCAAAAGGAGTTTTTTCTCGATCTTCTAATGTTGCTAAAACTGCTATTCCAACCGCTTGAAGCGTAATTCGTGCTAATGCATTATTAGTCACGATCGTAAGCTCTTTTTTTTTCTTTTCGGCAAAATCTCTCAATTTTTTTAAATCAGTATTTTGATGAAAAATCCAACTTTTTCGAGGAAATAAAAACAAAATACTATCTGCAGTACAATGCTCCAAAAACTCTTTAAGTACTTCAAGTGATTCATTTCCCGAAAGATGAAAGATTCGTTCGTTCATTTTTTTTAAATATTATTGAGAAGATTTTCCTTGTAAATAAATAATTTTAGTAATGTAGTTTTTTTCTTCCACTTCTTCTTCAAAATTTTCATCTGTTTTTTTTTTGTTAATAGCACTAAGATCAGCAATTTTCATTTCTTCTGTTTCAATTTCAAACATAAGTTTTTCCCGCTCTTCTCGAAGAACTTTTAGTTGATATCCATTTGTTGCATTTTTATTGTGATATGACAATGCAAAGAAAGAAAGAAACAAAAATACAAGTGTTATACTAATAAGTAAAAGAATAGTTCCACTGTGCATTTGACTTGAAAGAGTTTTTCTTGATGATTTAGAGAAAAATTTCTGCATGCCTTATTGAGAAAAAATATTTTTTCCAGTATTTATAAAATTTTCCCCACTTTTTAAGGAAGAAGAAGGAGAATCAAAAAACTCACTTGCTCCTTTTTCTACTCCATTAGACAAAATATCGTCAAAAAAAATTAATATTTTAAAACCAAAAAGAAATCCAGCGGCAAATGCAAAAAGTACAATAAGAAAATAGTGTAAAAATTTTTTCATATAAGTTTTAAAAAGAATGCTTTATTATACCTCTAAGTTTTGCACTTCGAGAGCGAGGATTTTTTAAAACCTCTTCTGAAGAAGGAATAATAGGTTTTTTATTAATTTTTTCCAAAAAAAATGAGATGTTTTCTCTTGAAGAATTTTTTTTTTCTTCTTCTTTTTTTGGGTATTTTTGTTTTTTTCCTTTTTGTTCGTAAAATGCAAAAATATTTTTTACAATTTTATCTTCCAAAGAATGAAAAGTAATCACCGCAATTCTCCCTTCAGGAGCGAGAATTTTTATAGCAGCATGTAATGCTTTTTCGAGCACTTCTAATTCTCTATTTACCGCAATTCGTAATGCCTGAAAAACCAATACAGCAGGATGTCCTCCAGAATTTTTTTCTCGATCTTTTTCAAAAGGTTTTATTCGTGCTATAAATTCTGCAAGTTGAGTTGTTGTCTTAAAAGGTGTTTTTTCTCGATCTTCACATATTTTTTTAGCAATATGTTTTCCCCAAGATTCTTCTCCATATTCAAGAAAAATTTTTTCTAACTTTTCTTCACTCCAAGTATTCACAATTATTTCTGCCGTAAGAAAATCATCAGTATTCATTCTCATATCAAGAGGAGCTTCAAACCGAAAAGAAAATCCCCTATCTGGAGTATCAAACTGCAATGATGAAACTCCTATATCAAAAAAAATACTATCAGGAAAAAAATTTTCTTGTTCTTGTATATTTTCAAAATTTTTTGGAATAATTTCCATTCTTCCTTCTTCTATAAATTGCTCAAGCCTCTCTTTTGCTTTTTCTCTAGCAGATATATCATGATCAAAACCTTTTACACACAATTGAGAATTTTCTTTTAAAAAAGAAAAAGTATGACCACCAAGTCCAAGAGTGCAATCTATATATTTTTTACGAGATGAAATATCAAGAATTTTTTTTGATTCTTCTAATAAAACAGAAGTATGAATATTGTGAAGAACAAATCCTGTCATGCAAAAAAGAGAAATAATGATTTTAAAATAATGAGAGAAAATAAAAATGAGAAAAATATTTTCTTCTTTTTTCTTTTGTGCAAAAAATGTGGAAAACTTGTGAATAAGAGAAAAACTTTTTTGTATTCACTGTTTCGACATGTCTTCTCTTTTTTATTTTGCCAAAGAATAAAATGAAAACCAAAAACAAATTATGTCGAAACCAAAAATTTTGAATAATTTTTGTATTCAAAAACTCTTTTAATGCAGTTTTTATAAGAAGTTTTTGAATTTATTTTCAATAATAATAAAGTATTGATTTTTTAATATAAATATTTTATAAATACAAATATAACATTTTCTTTTTCTCTAAAATTCTTCAAAAAATACTCTTATTTTCTTAAAATTTTAAGAGCATCTTTTTCCACATCAATAATTTTAGAAGGAGAATTTTCTAATAAATTTCCAGCAGAAACAAAAAGAAGATCTCTATACTGAGAAAATTTTTCTTGTATTTTTTTTTCACTGTAGAGAGGAAATTCTCCAGAAATATTTGCACTAGTAGAAAAGATTGGATCTCCATAAAATTGAAGAAATCCTTCTAATGGCTTATAAAGTGTTTTTCGTATCCCAACTTTTAAAAACTCAGGAAAAAAATTTGGGAAAGTTTCTTGAAAAATCTTTTTTTTAGGAAGGACAAAAGTACAAGGATTTTTTTTGGCTTCTTCTAAAAATTTTTCTGGAATATACTTTGTTTCTGCCCATTTTTCCATTTCAGAAAAATGAGAAACCAGACAAAGAAATGATTTATTTTTTCGTTGCTTTATATATTCAACTCTCTGTATTCCTCGAGAAAAAGAAAGATCTCCTGAAAATCCATAAGAACTTTCTGTTGGAAAAATAACAATCCCTCCTCTTTTTAGATGGAGTGCTATTTCTTTAAAATGTTCTGGTAAAAAAGAAATTTTTTTCATAGCAATAAAAAAAGACAAATTTTTTTTATTCTATATTTTTTTTAAAAAAATGATAGAGTGAAGAAAAATATTCTTTTGTTTATTATATTTTATTACACTTTTTTATGAAAAAAATTTTAATATTATTTGGATTATCAGTTATTTTTGCTGGATGCGGAAATTCTATAGAACAAAAAATTGCAAATACTCCAGAAGGAAAACTCGCACAATGTTTAACAGAAAAAGGTGCAGTGATGTACGGAACACAGTGGTGCGGACATTGTAGTGACCAAAAAAAAGCATTTGGAAGCGAATCAAAAGAATTTTTACCATTTGTCGATTGTGATAAAAAAACTGGCACATGCACAAAAGAAGGAATAACAGGATATCCAACTTGGAAATTTTCTGACGGAACAACCCTTACTGGAACACAATCTCTTGAAGATTTAGCACAAAAAACAGGATGTAGCTATCCGTTATAAAAAGAAAAAAATACTCCTTTTTTTTAATTATTTACTCTTTCTATAAGATTTCCTATTTTTTATTACATATATGCATATTCTTATTGATGCCAGAATGTATTCTCCTCAATTTACAGGGATTGGAAGATATGTGTATGAAATAATTCAAGAATTTTTTCGGCAAAAACCAGAATGGCAATTTACACTCTTTTTAGGAGAAGATACTTTTAAGACATTTATTCCTCCTTCAAAAAATATAAGAAAAATTCTTGCTCCAGAAAAAATTTATTCTTTTGAAGAACAGACTTCGTTTTTAAAAAAATTGATGAAAGAAAAAGGAGATATTACTTGGTTTCCTCATTTTAATGTTCCAATTTTATATCCTCGTCCATTTTTTGTAACCATTCACGACTTAACCCTTTCAAAATTTCCTGGGAAAAAACATTCATTTTTAAAAAATCTCATCTATAAAAGTATTTTAAAAAATGCACTCTGGAGATCTGAAAAAATTTTAACAGTCTCCAAAAATACTAAAAAGGACATCATTTTTGACGAACATATTTCTCCTCAAAAAATTTTAATTGCAGAAAATGCGGTTGGAAAAGAATTTTTAGAATTTATTCCAGAAAAAAATTTTAATTTCTCTTCTTTCGGAATTACAAAAAAATTTTTCCTGTATACTGGACAATGGAGATCTCATAAAAATATCGTAGGAATGGCAGAAGCATTTCAAAAATTTCTCAAAAAAAACGGAAAAATTGCACAATTAGTAATAACAGGAAAAGAAAATCCTCTTTATCCAGAATTTTTAGAATATAGAGAAAAAAATAATTTATATGAAGATATTCTTCCTGTTGGACTTGTAAATGAAAAAACATTACTTCATTTATATTCAAAAGCAACAGCATATGTTTTCCCAAGTTTTTATGAAGGATTTGGGATTCCCCCTCTTGAAGCAATGGCAGTAAAAACACCTGTCATTTCTTCTTCTTCATCATCTATTCCAGAAGTTTGTGGAGATGCAGTTCTCTATTTTAATCCATCAAATATTGATGATATAAACGAAAAAATGGAAAAAATCTTTTTTGACAGATCTCTTCAAAAAGAATTAATAGAAAAAGGATTAGAACATATTCAAAAATTTTCTTGGAAAAACTCTGCAAAAAAAATTATAAAAGCTCTGGAAAAAAAAGAGTAAAAAAATCCATTTCTTTCTTTTCTTTTTTTTGATACAATTTTTAGAAGAACAATTTTGTGAGTTATTTATGATAGCAGAAAATAAAAAAAAATATTCTATACTTTTACCTGCGGATCTTGGATTTTCTAGTTCTGTTCGAAAAATAACAGAATCTATTCTGAGTTATTTACAAGTAGATGAAAAAGAAATTTTTCGTCTTATTTTAGTAATGGACGAACTTTTTATGAATGCTGTTCTTCATGGATCAAGTTCTGATCCAGTAATAAATTCTTCTATCCATATAAGTTTTATTTTTGAAAAAGGAAAAAAACTCATAGTCATTGTAGAAGACGAAGGAACAGGAGAAAAAATTTCTCCTCAAGATATTAGAGAAAAAATGACATTAGAATTTCAACGACATGATCCAAAAAAACATTCTGGAAGAGGATTAGCACAAATTGCTCTTAACTTGACGAGTGATTTCTTAATAGAAAATAGTCAATATGGAGGAATAAAAATTTCTTTCATGAAACAACTCTAAAAATCTTTATGAAATTTTTTCGAGAAAGCATCGGGAGAAAATATATTATTTTTTTAATTGGAGTTGCTCTTACAAGTTTTTGTATTTATGGAGGACTTTCTTTTTTTCAAATACAAGAAATCTCTACACTGTATATATTTT
>DYRY01000153.1 GCA_020718465.1 Anaeromyxobacter dehalogenans
TAATTCCACTCTCTTTTGCAACTCTTTCAGCCATATTTAATGTCTCTATTGGAGTTGCTTGAATATTACTCCATTTATATCTTGGGAAAAATCGGCTTAAATGCCAAGGAATCTCTTTTGATATTGATGCTATATTCTGTGCAATCGACTTAATCTCCACCTCAAAATCATTGAAACTAGGAATAACCAATGTTGTTAATTCAATATGGATTCCACTTTTAAAAATTCTCTCTATATTTTCTAAAACAGGCTCTACTTTTGCATCTGTTGCACATTTTAATCTTTCACTATTTGTTGATTTTAAATCAATATTAATTGCATCTAGATATGGCTCAATAGTTCCAAATGTCTCCTCCGAAAAATATCCATTACTTACCCAAATGTTTTTAATTCCATCCTTTTTTGCTAACTTCATAATTGCTAAATTGTACTCTAAAAAAACTGTTGGTTCTGTATATGTTGCACTTATTGATGGAGTTTCATACTCTTTGGCAAGATATACCATTTTTTCTGGCAATATTTTTCCAAATGGTGCAATAAGAGTGTTTGTTTGTGATATTGAGTGGTTTTGACAAAATTTACAACTAAAATTACATCCAACTGTTGCATAAGATAATGTTTTTGTTTTTGGTAGAAAGTGAAAAAGAGGTTTTTTTTCAATAGGATCAACCGATATTGCACAAGGAAAACCATAAGTTGTTGCAAATATTTGACCATCAATATTTTTTCTAATACCACAAAGCCCACTTTTACCATTTTTTATAAGGCAATAGTGAGAACATACTGTACAAACTATACCTTTATTACTCTCTTTTACATATTTTGATAGTAGCATTATAAATATTCCTTTATGTTAAATTTATATTTTTTTGTTTTACATCCAGTGGGTTAAAACCCACTGTTCATTTTAAAAATCAATTTTATTACTATTTTTTATGTTTGTCAATTTTTGATTTATATATTTTTTTGAAAAAAAGGTATTTTTGTAGAGATTTTTAGTAATAGTTTTTGAATAAGATATACTTTTATAAAAAAAATAGTTATTTTTGTGAGAAATAAAAGATTAAAATTGAAATCTTTGTAAAAATTTTATATGATAAGCAAGGAGTATTTTTGAGGGATAGTATGGTAGATATAACTAAATTTCTAGTTGATACGAAAGATTTGAGAAAACAGTTTAATTCAAAACGATTAAAATTTGATAATACCTCTGAAATTGTAACAGATAATAATCCTTTTGGTCAAAAAAGGGCTATTGATGCACTCAATTTTGGCCTCTCCATAAAAAATAAGGCTTTTAATATCTATGTTACAGGTCCAACAGGTTGTGGAAAAACCTCAATTATCAAAAAAGTTTTAAAAGAGTATGCAAAAAATGAGACAGCTGGATTTGATTGTGTTTATGTTAATAATTTTGTAAATCCTGCTCAACCAATTGCTATAAAATTTAAAAAAGGTGAAGGGAGAGTTTTTGAAGCAGATATTGACTCTTTTGTTAAAGATTTAAAACTTGAGATTCCAAAAGCTATGGATACACCAAGAACAAATGAAAAAAGGATGAATATCATCAAAAAGTATCAAAAGATGGAGGCTGATATCTATCAAGAGATTACAGAGTTTACAAAAGAGCATGGATTTGTTCTTGAGAAATCTCAAGGTGGTATTATTGCACGTCCTCTTAATGAGGATAGCAAGCTCATGACAGAGGAGGAGTATTCAAATCTATCTGATGAAGATAAAGGTGATATTGAGCAGAGACAGATTGCAATTCAGAAAAAAATGGATCAATCAGCAAGAAAAGAGCTTAAAAATGAGAAAGCCTTCAAAAAAGAGATGGTAAAACTTGAAGAGGATGTTGTCTCTTTTGTTATGACTCCTCTTGTTGATGATATACTTAAAAAATATACAGATAATGAGAAAGTTGAATCATATCTAAAAGAGTTAAAGAAAAATGTTTTAAAAAATAGTCAAGCCTTTTTGATAAAAGAGAATAGTACTCAAAATAATGAAAAAGCAATGGCATATATTGAGTATGTTTTCTCTCAATATAAAGTTAATCTATTTATCAATCGAGCAGATGAAGATTTTGCACCAGTTGTTTTTGAAACAAATCCAACTCATAGTAATCTATTTGGTTGGATTGAGCATGAAGAGAGAAGTAGTGGTTATCTTGGAACTGACTTTATGAAAGTTAAAGCAGGTGCAGTTCATAAAGCAAATGGTGGATATTTAGTGATTCAGGTTGTTGACCTTTTAAAAAATCAGTTTGCTTATGATGATTTGAAAAGAGCTTTAAGAAATAAAAAAACAAAAGTTGGTGATAGTCCTCTATCAAACTATGTTTTAAGACCTGTAAAAAAACTTGAACCAGAGGAGATTGATCTTAATTTAAAAGTTATTTTGATAGGTTCAAGTTACTATTTTGCAATTTTAAATCATTATGATGAGGAGTTTGCTAGACTTTTTAAAGTGAAATCTGATTTTGACTCTTTTATTCATAAAAATGAGGAGAATATAGATCAATTTTTAAAATTTTTAAGTTTAAAAACAAAAGAGAAAGAGATTCTTCCTTTAAATAGAGGTGCTGTTGCAGAGATGATTGATTATAGCACAAGAATTTCAGGGCATATAGATCATTTAACTGCACGTCTTAGTAATGTTGAGGATATTCTTTTTGAGTCTAACTATATTGCTAAGAAA
Source organism: Anaeromyxobacter dehalogenans (assembly GCA_020718465.1). Classification (GTDB taxonomy): domain Bacteria; phylum UBP6; class JAFGXH01; order JAFGXH01; family JAFGXH01; genus JAFGXH01. Next base: position 2,701 of record DYRY01000153.1, read on the forward strand.
AATAGTAGAGATGAGATTACAAGAAAAGATATTGAGAAGGCAATTGAGAGTAGAGAGTATCGTCATAGTAGATTTGAGACTATAATTCAAGAGACAATCTATGATGGAACAATTCTCATAAATATAGATGGTGAAAAAATTGGTGAAATTAATGGTTTAGCTGTTTACTCATTAGATGAGTACTCTTTTGGAATCCCTTCAAAAATAACAGCTCAAACTTTTGCAGGAAAATCGGGGATTATAAATATTGAAAGAGAGGCAAATCTAAGTGGAAAAATTCATAATAAAGGGGTTGCAATTCTTTCTGGATATATGGGTGCAATTTTCAGAGATATAACTCCCCTTAATTTAACCGCATCAATCTCATTTGAGCAAAACTATGGTGGAGTTGATGGAGACTCTGCATCATCAACAGAGACTTATGCAATTCTCTCATCACTTTCTGGTTTTTCAGTTAAACAATCAATTGCTGTTACAGGCTCTGTAAATCAAAAGGGTGAGATTCAGCCTATTGGTGGTGTTAATGAGAAAATTGAGGGATTTTTTGCTATTTGTAAACATTTTGGTCTCACAGGAGAGCAGGGTGTTATGATTCCTCATCAAAATATAAAACATCTTATGCTAAAAAAAGAGGTTGTTGAGTCTGTTAGAGCTGGAAAATTCCATATCTATGCAATTAAAAACATCTCTGAAGGTGTTGAGATATTAACTGGAAAAACAATGGAAGAGGTTATTGAGGCCTGTAGAGTTCAACTTAAAGTTTTTGTTAAACAAAGCATTGACCAAATAAAACCTGAAAAAAAAGATTCAGAAAAATCTCATAAATCTGATGAAAAAGTAGAAAAAAAAGAGACTTTAGATTCTTCTGAGAAATCTGATGAAAAAAAGAAAAAAGATAAGAAAAAATAGAGTTGTATAGGTTGCTGTTTGTAAGTTGTTTTAAACTTTGGAGGACTTTATGAATAAAAAACGTGCAGCAGGTACGTTAATCCATTTTTCCTCTATTCCTGGAGTTCATGGGATAGGGGATTTTGGAAAAGAGGCTTACCAATTTGTTGATTTTCTTGAAAAAAGTGGTCAAACATATTGGCAAGTTTTACCAATAGGAGTAACTGGTCATGGTTACTCTCCATATCAATCTATATCTGCTTTTGCAGGAAACTACCTTTTTATCAATTTATCTCTTTTAGTTGAAGAGGGACTTTTATCTCATAGTGATATTCCTAAGTATGAAGATAAAAATAGCTCTATCACAGATTATGAAAGGGTTGAAGCATTTAAAATGCCTCTTTTAAGAAAAGCTTTTGAGAATTTTAAAAATCAAGAGGAGTCAAAAAAATGGGATTGTTACCGTTTTGGGGATAGTCATAGCTATTGGATTGATGAGTATGCTCTTTTTAAAGCTTTAAAAGATTTTCATAATGGAACTCCTTGGTATGAGTGGGATGAACCTCTTAAAACAGGAAAACCAGAGGAGCTCGAGTATTGGAGAGCCCGTTTAGGTGATGATGTATATTTTCATAAATTTCTTCAATATCTATACTTTAAACAGCTTAATGCCTTAAAAGAGTATGCAAATAGTAAAGGTGTAAAAATTATTGGTGATATACCAATATTTGTATCTTATGATAGTGCTGATGTTTGGTCAAAGCCATATCTATTCTATCTTGATGAACGTTTAAGACCATTTGTTGTTGCGGGAGTTCCACCAGATTATTTCTCTGAAACAGGTCAAAGATGGGGAAATCCACTTTATAGATGGGATAAAATGAGAGAGGATGATTATCTTTGGTGGAGAATCCGTTTTGAGCTTCTATTAAAACAGTCTGACTATATAAGATTAGATCATTTTAGGGGGTTTGAGGCATATTGGGAGATTCCTGCCGATTCTGAAACTGCAATTAATGGTAGATGGGTTAAAGGTCCTGGATTTGAGTTTTTTAATGTGCTAAAAAGTTACTTTACAGAGCTTCCTATTATTGCAGAGGATTTAGGTGTTATCACTCCAGAGGTTGAGGAGTTAAGAGATACATATAGTTTTCCTGGAATGAAGATTCTACAGTTCTGTTTTGGTGATTCACCTAAAAATCCATTTCTTCCTCATAATCATGTTCCAAATAGTGTTGTTTATACAGGAACACATGATAATAATACACTTATGGGATGGTTTAAAGATGAGGTTCCAGAAAACAAAGCTACTATTGATGATATAAAGCTCTATATTTCAGAAAAAGATGGAATGCCTTGGGATCTTATTAGAACTGCTTTCTCTTCAGTTTCAAACACTGCAATTATTCCAATGCAAGATTTTCTATCTCTTGGTTCAGAGGCAAGAATGAATATTCCTGGAGTTACAGAGGGAAATTGGAAGTGGCGTCTAACATCAATTCCTGATGATTCTCTTGCTGAAAAAGTAAAAAATCTTGCAATAATCTATAATAGAGTTGAAATTCCTAAATAAAAACATGATGTTTTGTTAATTTTATTTTCAGAAAAATCAGTAAAGCACTCTCTTTATCTATTTTGAATATATTTTTTTAGAAAAAAAATCTCTAAATCTTTTTGAGAACTATTTTTAGATTGATGAAAACCTTTTCCTGTTTTGTCAGCAGAGTACTCTACTATATTTATATCACTTAAACTTTTCACTATTTTTTTATCATCTATAGATATATTTCTGCTATTTTTTTCTGAATTATCCCAATTTTGAGCTAAATTTTCCTGATTTTCAGAGGTTTTTTTATTAGTTTCTGAAAATTTTGAACTATTACTGTGTTTTATTAATTTTGAAGAATCTTTACCAATTTTTTTAAGCAATTCTGAAAGATAGTGAGTTGGGTCATCCTGTTCAAGCTCGATTTGAAAAGGAGTTATAACTATTTTATCTTTATAGGTAAAGTAGAGTTTTGAATTATCACCAATATAACCCTCAATTACAATCTCAATATGCTCTTTGTTGTTTGCAGACTCTGTTACATTACCTTTTTTATCCTCAATTTGAATTGATGTTGACTCCTCTGTTATTTTTATTATTGGTTGAAGTATTAAAACTGATTTATAATCTATATTTTTAGACTTTAAAAGTGTGTATAGATTACTATTGTTAAAAAAATTATCAGTTGATGTTGTCTCAATAAGATAAAAAGGGATATCAACATATTTAAATCCATCTTGAAACATAAGTGTATTTTTTAAAATATCAAATCCACCATGTGGATAGAGTAATTTTGCAGGAAAAATAATAATTGGATAGTTTTTCTCTCTTAATGATGGCTCTATTGTATATTTCAGATTTTTTCTTGAACCACAAGATATTAAAAATGTTAAAATAATTAAGAATATAAATTTAGTCATTTTAAACCTCTAAAAATTCAAAACCTGGTTTTTTACCTATTTTCACAAAACCTCTTTATTTTTTGTGAGAGTTATATAGTTATCGTTTGGAGAAAAAATAAAATTAAATATAACTTTCAACTTTTTCAACTGAAATACTCAAAGTTTCTGCAATTTCATGTTTACTAAGACCTAATTTTAAAAATTTATTAATAGATGTTTTTAAAAGTTTTTCTGCTTTCTCTTTTTCTAAACGCTCTTTTTCAACTTCTTTGGTTTTCTCTTCAACCTCTTTGGTTTTTTCTTCAACCTCTTTGGTTTTCTCTTCAACCTCTTTGGTTTTTTCTTCAACCTCTTTGGTTTTCTCTTCAACTTCTTTGGTTTTCTCTTCAACCTCTT
>DYRY01000154.1 GCA_020718465.1 Anaeromyxobacter dehalogenans
AGGAAGTAATCAAATTATCAAAATTCCATTTTTTGAAAACAAATATGTGAATTTTTTAATGAGGAAAATAGATTCTGAAATATTACAATATCCTGATTCTAAATTTCGTTTTGCTCAAAAATGGAAATCTGTTTTAGAAAAATTAAACAAAAAACCAGATATTATCTACTCACGTTCTTCTCCTTTAAGTTCTGCCATAATGGCTTATAATCTTCAAAAAAAATTACAAGTTCCTTGGGTTTTACACCTGAGTGACCCATGGACAATAGATCCTGACCACCATTATAATAAAAGTCAACAATGGAATGAAACAATGGAAAACAAATGTTTTGAATCAGCTTCTATTCTCTCCTTTACTTCTATAAAAACCATTCAACTTTACCAAAAAAAGTATCCTAAACATACTTCTAAAATGAAATTTTTTCCTAATGTTTTTGATTTAGAAGATAAACCAAACACTGTTTATCAACTTGGAGATAAAATTAAAGTTGTTTTCACTGGAGGATTGGTTGGCAATCGTTCCGCAGAAGATTTTTTTAAAGCTATCTTAAAACTTAATACAAATTATCCTGAAATCATTTCTGATTTTCAATTTATTTTTGCAGGTGCATTAGACAGAAAGAATAGAGAGTTATTTAATCAAAATATTCCTTCTGTAGAACATATTGGACAATTACCTTTTATAGAAGCTTTAAAGTTACAAGCCAAAGCAGATGTATTGCTCTTGATTGATACTTCCTTTCAAAATGAAGATAATGCTCTCTTTTTCCCCTCAAAACTACTTGATTATATGCTTATGCAAAAACGTATTCTTGCTCTCACTGATAAAAATGGTACCTCATGGAACTTTATTCATCAAAAAATAGGAGAATGTTTTGTTCATAATGACACAAATGCAATAACTAATGCTTTACTAGAAACTTGGAAGCGATGGAAAAATGAAGATAAAAAATATTTTTGTAATACATATATTGATATGGACTATTCAGCACAACACAATGCAAATAGACTATCTATACTATTTCATCAATTAAAAGGAACAAAACAATGACTTTCATATCACTTAAAGGATTTTTTAGAGAGATATTTTTTGCTGAAGCCATCTCTTTGATTGATATTTTTAGACTAACACGATACTACTATCCCAAAAAAAATCCAAAGATTGGATTTTCCAAACAAGAAGCATATACTGCTATGGTTGATATTTCTGTAGATAAAGAACTCTTTTTTTCAAACTTTAAAAAAAATACACGCTATGAAATTAACCGAGCTAAAAGAGAAGAAGTTGTCTTTAAAATAGAAAACAATTTAGAACTATTTTATCAATACTATAATGCATTTGCTCACTCAAAACAACTTGAACCACTTCGATATGAGACACTTTTAAAATATCAAGAACATATTATTATTACCAAAGTAATTAAAGATGAAATTATACTCTCAATGCATGTGCATCTCTATAATAAAGATATTGCAATTCTTCTATATTCTGCTTCGCAATTTAGAGATAGTGATGATAATAAAATGAAAAATCTAATAGGATATGCCAATAGACTTTTACATTTTGAAGAGATGCTTTATTTCAAGAATTTAGGTTGTAAAGAGTATGACTTTGGTGGTTATGCCTACAATACAAATGATGAAGTCCTTCAGAGAATAAATCACTTTAAAGACTCTTTTTCCTGTGTTGTTCAAACGAGATATATCTATACCTCTTGGACATTAAATACATTTGTGTTTGTAAAAAAAATAATCAATAAACTAGGATTAAAAACAAAAAAACTATGATCAAAAAATATCACTCTAAAGAGGGTTCATCACTATTAAAATATCTCTCTTTTTCAACGAATAAAACAAAAAATATTAATGGCTCTTTTTTTACTTATAGTAGAGAAGCCATCTCTCAGATTATGATACATACTAATATTACGGAAACTGATAAAATATTAATGCCCTCATATCAATGCAATACGGTAATCGATTATATTTTACCCTTTACTAAAAACATAGAATTTTATGAAATAAACGAAGATTTAACTTTGAGCAGTAATGAAATAATAAATAAAATTAATCATCATACTAAGATAATATTTTTTGTACACTATTTTGGAATAATTACAAATATAAAACCATCTTTAATTGAAATATTAAGAGAGAAAAATATTAAAATCATTTATGATTTAGCACATAGTTTTTTGAGTTTATATCAGAGAAACTTTACTTTAGACACATATAGTGATTATATTATTAGTAGCATTTATAAAAATATACCTTTAGGTGTTGGTGCCATTGGAATTGGAGACTTTCAACAAAAAAACAGTATAGATGTAAAAGAGTTTTTTATAATTAATTTAAAAAAAATCTTAACGAATTTTCGATGTCTTATAGGTAAAAGAGCTTTTACCTATTATCACCTTCATGCTAAATCTAGCTTACAAGAAAATACTATAATTTACAAAAATAGCACTCTATCCTATTATGCTTATCAATTCTTATTGGCACATATAAACATAAAAAAATTAATAGAAGATAAAACAACTGTAACTCATCAATATTTTACTTTATTTGAAAACAATAAAGAATTTTCTAATTTAATTGGTAAAGATATTTTAGAAAATAATGTTTTACAAGCATATCCTATAAAATGTGTTAATATCAAATCAAGAGAAAAAATTTTTCATTACTTAAAAAGCCATTGTATTGATATATACTCTTGGCCCTCTTATCACCCAATAAATAGTTTTGACACTTTAAAAGATACAATATTACTATTACCTTTAGATTTTTACTCCTTCCAAAAATCTAAAGAATTTTTGATAAAGAGTAATCATGAGTAAAATCTATCTAAAAAAAATATACTTCTCACTACAAAGTGTACTAAAGCAAAAAAAATATATACAAAATATCAAGGATAATAACTATTTAACAATCTTAAATCTACATCGAATTTCTAAGAGTAACAACCCGTTTTACCCTTCATTAACACCTAAATTATTTGAAGAGTTACTAAAATTTATTATCAAAGAATTTAATATAATTACTTTTAATGAGATAGAAATATATAAAAATAGTCATAAGCCAAATATTATCCTCTCTTTTGATGATGGATTTTATGATTTTTTAGAATATACCATGCCTATTTTAAAGAAATACAAGATTCGTGTCAATCAAAATGTGATTCCACAATGTATAGAAAGTGGTAAGCCTATATGGGATGTTATACTTGGAGACTTTTTAAATCAAGCTCCAATTACATTAATAAATCAAATACAATTAGCAAATTTTGAAATGAAATTGACGAATGCCAATAAAAGTCAATATGGTTTGGCTTTAACTCGTTATTTAAAACAAAGACCAAAAGTAGAGAGACAAGAGTTATGGTTAAATATTGATAAAGTTATTCAAAAAATAGATATAAAATTTACCAAAATGTTAAATAAAGATGAGCTTATTCAAATATCTAAAATTCATGAAATTGGTGCACACTCTAACAGTCATGAATCAATGGGAATCGAATCTACAGAGTATTTTGAAAATGATTTTTTACAATGTCAAGAGTATTTTAAAAACAAACTTCACTTACCATTAAATATTTATGCTTTTCCAAGTGGGAGTTATCAAAACAATCAATTAGACTTCTTGAAAAACAATGGGATTAAGCATATTCTATTGGTTAATGAAAACTATTCAAATTATCATACCTCGATACATAATAGGTTTACTTTTTATGGAGATTCTATTAATGAAATCAAAATGCGTGCATTAGGTTGGCATAAATGAAAACATCTACAATAAAGGAAATAGATGCTCTTTAACAGTTACGAATTCATATTTCTATTCCTCCCACTAACATGGTTTATCTACTTCTACCTCAATAGTAAAAGATTAACCGAATTAAGTAAAGGATTTTTAGTCTTTGCTTCTCTATTTTTTTATAGTTGGTGGAATATAGCCTATTTACCATTAATTTTAATATCGATGTTATTTAACTATACCATAGGTACAAGCCTTGCAAAAAACAGTAAAAGTATTTATAAAAAAAATATATTAATATTTGGAATAGTTGTAAACTTATTACTCTTAGGATATTTTAAATATGCTGACTTTTTTATAGAAAATATTAATTTAATCAACAATAACACAATAGGTTTACTGCACTTAATGTTGCCTCTTGCAATTAGTTTCTTTACCTTTCAACAAATATCCTATTTGGTGGATAGTTATAGACATGAAACTAAAGAATATGACTATTTAAACTATGCTCTCTTTGTAACTTTTTTTCCTCAACTCATCGCAGGACCAATTGTTCATCATAAAGAGATGATGCCACAGTTTGCACAAATTAGAAATAAAGTTAAAAATTATAACAATATTGCTATGGGACTCTTTATTTTTTCTATGGGTCTTTTTAAAAAAGTAGTTATAGCTGATACTTTTGCTGTATGGGCGACCAATGGATTTGATGTGGCAGAAAAACTTAATCTTCTTGAAGCTTGGGCTACTTCGCTCTCTTATACATTTCAACTCTATTTTGACTTTTCTGGTTATACCGATATGGCAATAGGAGCAGCACTATTATTTAATATAAAATTACCTATCAACTTTAATTCTCCCTATAAAGCAACGAATATTCAAGACTTTTGGAGAAGATGGCATATGACACTTTCTAGGTTTTTAAAAGATTATATCTATATACCTTTAGGAGGTAATCGAAAAGGAAACTATAGAACGTATATTAATCTATTAGCAACTTTCATTTTTGGTGGTTTATGGCATGGTGCTGGATGGACATTTGTCTTTTGGGGATTTTTACATGGATTGGCATTGGTCATTCATAAAATTTGGAATCAACTTGGATTTAAGATGAATATCCTTCTTGCTTGGTTTATTACGTTTAACTTTATTAATATCTCTTGGGTCTTCTTTAGGGCTAAAGAGTGGGATGATGCTATTAAGGTTTTAAGTTCAATGTTTAGTTTCGATTATATTGTTTTACCTGCTGGATTGGCTTCAAAATTAAGTTTTTTTAAAGAATATAATATTGAGTTTGGATATTGGTTAGATAATATACAGGGTAGTATTTGGACAACTATTTGGTTAATAACTGTATTTGTTATTATTATTTATTCTAAAAACTCTATTGAACAACTTCACTCTTTAAAAATAAATTATAGAAGTGCTCTATTTATGGCTCTATTATTTTCTATTGGAATTTTATCATTAAGTAAAGTTTCTGAATTCTTATATTTTAATTTTTAAGGAAAATTATGAATAAAAAAAAATGGTTAAAAACTTCCTTTATTACTATGTTATTAATGATTTTTATCATTGGACTTTTCAATTATATTGTCGACCCTTTTCATCAATATAGAGTTAAAACATTTTATCCTATTGCTTATACAGCAAAACTACAAAGATATATTAACCCAGGATTTGCAAAGAACTATGATTATGACACAATTATATTGGGTAGTTCAATAAGTGAAAACTTTATTATTTCTGATGTAAAAGAGATTTTAAATTTTAAAAAACCTATTAAACTTTGTATTAGTGGAACCAGTGCTTATGAAGAAAGTTTAACTCTACAAACTGCAATAAAATATAAAAATGTTAAACAAGTTATCTATGGTTTAGACCCTTTTTTATTTTGGGGAAAACCAAAAAGAATACGACATGGAGAACAATCTTTCCCTTTTTATCTTTATGATAATAACCTATTGAATGATTATCAATATATTTTTTCTATGGATACAAGCATCAAATCATTTCAAAGTATGATTACACCTTTATATAATAAAAATTATATAGAATATGATTTTAACAGAATGTATGAGTGGCAAAAAAATATACCCCTACAACATTTTTCTACTAATCATCTCATGAAAATATGGAAAGAAAGAGAAAAAAGTGATTTAGCACATCAACCTAATAATAGTTTTACTTATTATAAAAAAAGTTTTGATATCAACTTTTTAACTGTATTTAAAAAATATCCTAAAATAAATTTTATTTTATATTTTCCTCCATATTCAATTTTAACATATAAATATGAAGAAGAAAAAAAAGTATTTCAAGAGAGATTGATGTTTAAAAAATATATTTTTGAAGCTACTAAAAATTTAAAAAATATACAAATATATGATTTTCAAATAGCAAAAGAGATTACTCATAATCTTAATAATTATCATGATTTAGACCATTATCATCAAAAAATCAATAAATGGATATTGGAACAAATAAAAGATGATAATTTTAGAGTTAATGCAAAAAATATTGATTCTGTTTTAAAGAAGTATGCAGATCAAGTTCATCAATATAAAATAATTGGAGAACAATAATGAAAATCCTAGCCCTCACCAAATACTCCTACGAAGGACCAAGTAGTAGATATAGATTTTACAACTATAA
>DYRY01000022.1:0-4004 GCA_020718465.1 Anaeromyxobacter dehalogenans
GCACAACAAACGAAGATTGCACAGGTTTTAAATGGTCTGGTGGTTCTGTTTGCAATTTAAATGGGTTTTGTGAGTAGGTTTTAGGCCAGTTTTTTGAATTTTTTTAGATATTACAAAAAATTTAGAAATATTTTTTTAGGTGGTCTAAGTAAATAAAAAGATTACTCCTCTTCTTGAATCTCTTCACCATTTTGAGGAATAGTTGATAAATCACCTCTAAACTCCTCATAGTGTGAAAACTTAACTGTAAAACGGGCATTCCCACTTGTGATTTGATTAAGTGTTGGTTCATATTCCATAATCTCTTTTAGTGGAACAATTGCTTTAACAACCTGTTCACCATCAACTGCTTCTGTACCACTAACACGACCTCTTCTTGATGATATATCACCCATAATTGTTCCAACAAGATCATCCTCAACAAAAATCTCAATGTTCATGTATGGTTCTAATATAATTGGGGTTGCATTTGGCATAGATTTTTGAAACGCAAGAGAGCCTGCAACTTGAAAAGCCATATCAGATGAGTCAACATCATGATATGAACCATAAAATAGTTCTGCTTCAAAATCAACAACAGGATAACCTTTTTGGATACCACGTTTTGAACGCTCAATAATACCTTTTTCAACAGATGGGATAAAGTTTCTTGGAATAACACCACCAACAATTTTATCAACAAATAGAAATCCTTCACCACTTTGACGAGGTCTAACACGAACATGGCAATCGCCATACTGCCCTTTACCACCAGACTGTTTTTTATATTTTCCTTGAGCCTCTGCTTTACCTTTTATTGTTTCACGATATGAAACTTTTGGAGTTCCATATTGAAGCTCTATTTTATATTTTCTTCTAATCTCCTCTTGAACTGCCTGAAGCTGAATTTGACCTTGACCTGCAAGAAGAATTTGATGAAGCTCACCATCATGAATTATCTCAATTGTTGGGTCTGAAACCATTATTTTTTGCATAACACCACTTAGTTTATCCTCATCTTTTTTATTTGAAAGAGTTATTGCATATTGAATAACAGGAGCAGGTTTTTCAATTTTTTCAAAGTTAAAAAGTGATTTTTTACTATCTGTTAATGTGTGACCTGTAACTGTATCTTTAAGTTTTGGAATTGCAACAATATCACCACTATTTGCACATTCAACCTCAACAAGATCTTTTCCTCTAAGAACATAGATCTTTCCAACACGCTCTGTTGAATCTGTTGCAACATTAAAAATCTCTGAGTTTGGAGTTAATGAGCCAGAGTTAACTTTCATAACATTTACAACACCCTGAAAAGGGTCAACAAATGTTTTAAAAACAAAACCACTGAATAGTGAAGAGTCTGCAATAATATTCTGAATAGTTCCATCTGCTTTTTTAGCAACATATTTTTTTGTTAAATACTCTGGAGTTAACCACTCTATTAAATAGGCCATAATACGGCGAACTCCCATCAAAAATTCCCCACTTCCAATTACTATTGGAAGAATATCTCCTTTCTGAAAACTTTTTGCAAGAGCTATTTGAGTCTCCTCTAAAGTTAGATCTCCCTCTTCAAGAAATTTATTCATTAGCTCTTCATCAGCCATGGATATCTCTTCAAGAAGCTCCATACGAAGCTCTTCATATCTATCTTTTAGTTCAGCTGGAATCTCTTTCTCTTGAAAACTTCCATCTTTTGATTTTGGAAACTCAAAAAGTTTTCCAACAACCACATCAACAAAACCTTTAAAATTTGCTTTTTCACCATAAGGTATATGAAGAATAAGAGGTTTTTTATCTAATTTTCTCTCAAGCATCTCAAGAGTTCCAGCAAAATCACCATTCTCTTTATCTAAAAATGACATAACTCCAATAATAGGTAGCTTTCTTCCTGCTGCAAAACGATATAAAGATCTTGCTTGAGCAGATATCTCTGAATCTGCACCAAAAACAAATAGTGCTGCATCAACAACATTTAAAATAGATTGTGTATCATACTGAAATGCTGAATATCCAGGAGTGTCAATTATATTAAAGGTATTTTTATTCCAAACGGTATTACATACAGATGAGTGAAGTGTAAATTTACGTTTTTGCTCCTCCTCTTCAAAATCTGCCATTGTTGTTCCACTTGCAACAGAACCCATCTCTTTTTTAATACTAGAAAGAAACATAATTGATTCAGTTAGAGTTGTTTTACCTGAACCATCTTTTCCGAAAATACCAATATTACGAATTGGAACTTTAATCATACCGTACTCCTTAAAAAACACCTAGGTTAAAAAATGCGATTTTATTCGCAAACAAAATATTCTTAAATCTCTACAATGTAGATAATAACTATCTTAATAATCTTGATTTTTTTTTCAAGATATAAAATAAAAAAAACAAAAAAGATTAAAAAAACTCAAAAGTTCACAAAGTATATCAAATATTTTGTAAAATATCAAAATAATTTATAAAATCTATATTAAAAAAGCTGGTTTTTTTAGAAAATAATGATACAATCATGAGTTATTGATATGATTATGATTTTAAAAGGTTATCAATAATTTTTTTCAGTTGTTTTTTACCATGAATTCCCCCCATATGATGCTGAATTTTTCCATCTTTTCCAATAATTACAATAGTTGGAAATGATTCAATCTGATACACTCTTTCAATATCAGGAGTTCCATGTAAAATCTCAAACTTGATTTTATGTTTTTCAGAAAAAGATTTTATTTGAGCATTACCAGGATTATTTGTTACAGAATGAACTCCAAGAAATACAACATCTTTTCCTTTAAATTCACTTGATAACTCAACAAATGTGGGAATCATTTTTATGCAAGGTGGACACCAAGTTCCAAAAAAATCTAAAACAATAACTTTACCCCTATATTTTTCAAGGTCAAAATCAACTCCATAAGAGCTTTTTGTTTTAAAGAAATATCCCTCTTCACCTTTCATTTTATTTTGATTCAGCAAAAACATAACCAAAACAAAAATACCAAGACCATAAAAAACAGTATTTTTTGCTAACTCTTTGTAAGTCATTATAAGAACTCCAAATACAAACAGATAACATTATAATATTTATTTCTAATTAATCAATAATAACATCAAGTTATTTTTTATTTTTCTTAGAATAAATATTTTATAGTTAATTTTTTTTTGATTAATTAATAACTATATTTTATTTAGTTGATTTTTTTATTTGAGCAGCAAAAGCTAGAATAACACCAAGTAAAATTCCTAATATTGCTGCAAATAGAACTCGATACTCTGAAGGAAGAGTAAATGTTATTGTATGTGCAGGAATCCAAAATAGTGGAATTGTCTTCTTAAAAACAAAATTATACATAACATCCCAATTTATACTTTTTAAAATCTCTCCAAATTTAATTGGTTTGAAAAAGTTTTTAATCTCTCCTCCACCAAGCTCAATATGTCTATCTGTAATTTTATGAATTGTCATCATTATTGGAGCAAAAATTATATTCATAAAAAAACTTATTGAGAATGCAACAACTAACTTAGTTAGATTAAAGTTTTCAGATAATAGATTATTTGATATATTTAAGCCTAAATAACTTAAAAGATTTGGAACTCCAGTTGAAAAAATAATAAATGCAGAGTTTATAAATAGCCCTAAAAAACCCCAAACAATAGCTCTTTGAACTAATCCAAATCCATGTTTATAGTAATTTCCTGTTGATACCCTTAAACCTATAACCTCTCCTAATGTTGCCAAAACTCCAAATTTAAAAAAACTTAATATCATTCCATGCTCTTTATTCATTTCTAAATAAAAATCTAGTAGTGGAGTTATAAAGTAGAACATTGATAAAAGCAAAGTAGTTATTAAAAAAAATATAGCATCTTTTAGTTTCAAAATCACCTCAAAAAAAGTGAATCATTATATATTAATAGATTAAAAAAATATGTAAAATATTTGTAACTATTTAAGAATTTTATAGCATTTTTAATCTAAAAAAATGATTATTTTTCTTTTTTTCTTTTAATAAAAGAGAGTTTAT
>DYRY01000022.1:4104-8619 GCA_020718465.1 Anaeromyxobacter dehalogenans
TTATTTTTCTTTTTTTCTTTTAATAAAAGAGAGTTTATATTTTTATAAAATATAGTAAAAACAAAACTATTGACATTAAAGACTCTTATAGGTACACTTATTTGTCAATATATTTGATATTGGATTATATGCTTTTAGGAATTAAGGGATTTGGAATTAAAGAGTATTTCAAGGGTTATTTAACATATAGCCAAATAGATAAAAGTAGAACAATGACTCTATCCATTCAAGCTAAAACACACTCATTTTCCGATTTTTTTAATAGAAAAAATAGCCTAAAATTTCTTTCACTTCAAATAAAAGGAAAGTTATACATTGAAGAGATAGCTTCTGATTGCCATATTTCAGGATTTTTAAAACTAAAATATAGTGGAATTTTCTCTGTTTTTATTAATTTTCAAGGAAATAGTGAGAGTTTTTACTATTTAAAAGGGGGGTTTAATCCCATAAAATCAACTATTATTGGTGATGTTTTTGAAAAGGATAGTAATATTAAAGTTGGTACTATAAAATTATTAAAAGAGAAAACAACAGATAGTGGATTAATTGATAAATCAATTTTTTGGATAAAATAAAAGTGTTAAAAAAGATTATTATTAGTGACAATTTTTATGAAACCCGTATTGCTCTAACACAACAGGGAGTATTGTGGGAATACTTTCAGGAGAAAAAAGAGCAAAGGAGTTTAGTTGGAAACATCTATAAAGGAAAAGTTTTAAGAGTTTTACCTGGATTACAATCTGCTTTTATTGATATTGGATATGAAAAAGCTGCATTTTTACATGTTAGTGATCTACTTGAACAACATCTTAATGAGGATGATAATGAACCAGAAACAGCAGATATATCTCAAATAGATATATCTCAAATGCTTTCACAAGGTGAAGAGATTATTGTTCAAGTTGCAAAAGATCCAATCTCAACAAAAGGACCACGTGTTACAACTTGGCTATCAATACCTGGTAGATATCTTGTTTTTTTTCCAATTGGAAATAAAGTTGGTGTTTCTAAAAAAATAGAGTCTGAAAGTGAACGAAGAAGACTTAAAGAGATTGTAGAGACTATAAAACCAGATGATACAACATTTGTTATTCGTACTGTAGCTGAAGGGGTATCTCCTGAAACTCTTCAGAGTGATATGGAGTTAACAATGAGGCTCTGGATTGATATTGTTAAAAAACAGAAAGATATATCTGCTCCATTTATACTACATGAAGATTTATCAATGCCACTTAGAGTAACAAGAGATCTTCTCAATAATGATGTTGAAGAGATGATAATTGATAATTTTGACACATACAAAAGAATTTTGCACTTTGTTGAACACTTTATGCCTTTGCAAAAGGATAAAATAAAGTTTTTTGATTCATCAAGAGTTGGTTCTGTTTTTGAGAAGTATAGTGTTGAGAAAGAGATTGATTTACTATATCATCGCTCTGTTCCATTAAAATCTGGTGGTAATATAATTATCGAACAAGTTGAAGCAATGACTATTGTAGATGTTAATACAGGTAGTTTTGTTGGAAAAAATCTAGATCACTCTGATACAATTCTCCGAACAAATAAAGAGGCTGTAGATGTATTAGCAAATCAGCTAAGATTACGAAATATTGGTGGAATTATTATTGTTGATTGTATTGACATGAAATCGGATGCTGATAGAGAGGAATTAATAAAATTTGCAGAGTCTGTAACATCAAAAGATAGAGCTAAAGTTATTATTCATCCTATAACATCACTTGGTTTAATGCAAATCACAAGAAAACGAATTAGTGACTCATTTCGTAGAAATACAACTCACACTTGCCCTATTTGTAGAGGTTTAGGCTTTATAAAATCACCTGAAACAGTTACTCATGAGATTTATCGAGAGATTTTAAAAATTGATTCAAATCTTTTAAAAGGGAGTAATTTAAGAGTTGTTGTATCTTCACACATTTATGAATATATAATATCTCATGAGGTTGATAACATTAAAAAACTTAAAGAGCAAACTCAAGCAAATATTGATATTATTTTAGACTCTAATTTTTCTTCAGAAAATTTTACAATTGGTTTTAAATAAAGATTTTAATATCTTAAGATTTTTATTATAAAATTAAATAATCTTTACAAAATATTGTTAGCATGTTATATGTTTTGAGTATTTTTTGAGGTTTTTATGAATAAAAAAGTTTTACTTATAATTTTAGATGGTTTTGGAGAGGGTATTCCATCTCCTTTTAATGCAATTGCAAATGCAAATAAGCCTTTTATTGATAAATTAAATAGCTCTTTTCCAAGAACAACAATAAAAACATCTGGATTGGATGTTGGTTTACCAGATGGACAGATGGGAAATAGTGAGGTTGGTCATACAAATATTGGAGCAGGAAGAGTTGTATATCAAGACTATACAAGAATCTCTAAATCTATTAAAGATGGTGAGTTTCAGAAAAACAGTGTTATTGTTGATGTTTGTAAAAAAGTTGCAGAGAGTGGAAAAACTCTTCATGTGATGGGGCTTTTTTCTGATGGTGGTGTTCATTCAGATAATGAACATCTAAAAGCTATTCTTGAAACTGCTTGTAAAAATGGGGTTAAATCTTTAAAAGTTCATGCTTTTTTAGATGGTAGAGATACTCCTCCACAATCTGCATCAACATATTTTAAAGATTTTGATAGATTTTTAGAGAATTTTGAGTGTTTAGATTTCTCTTATGGAGTTATATCAGGCCGTTTTTATGCAATGGATAGAGATAATAGATGGGATAGAGTCTCTAAAGCCTACTTAGCTTTAACCAAAGGTGAAGCAGATACATTCTTAAATTGGAATGATGGATTAGATTGCCGTTATAATGGTGGGGAAACAGATGAGTTTATAACTCCATTTGTAACAAAAAAATTTAAACCTATATCAAATGGTGATGCAATATTCTTCTATAATTTTAGATCTGATAGAGCAAGAGAGTTGTCTCATGTATTTTTAGATGATAATTTTTCCAATTTTAATCGTGGTGAAAAAATAGAGTTATCTGGTTTTGTAACCATGACAGAATATGAGAAAAATCTACCAACACAAATTGCATTTTCACCTGTGGATTTAACAAAAACTTTGGGGGAGATTATATCCTCAAATGGATTAAAACAGTTAAGAATTGCAGAAACAGAAAAGTATGCTCATGTTACATTCTTTTTTAATGGTGGAGTTGAGAGTAAATTTGAGGGAGAGGAGAGAATACTAATTCCATCTCCTAAAGAGGTAAAAACATATGATTTAAAACCTCAAATGTCAGCATTTGAACTTACTGATGCTCTAATAAAAGAGATTGAAACTAAAAAGCATAATTTAATTGTTTTAAACTATGCAAATGGTGATATGGTTGGTCATACAGGAGTTTATGAAGCAGCAGTTAAAGCAATTGAGGCAGTTGATAAAGTCCTATCAACTCTTATTCCAGTAGCAGAAAAATATGGCTATAGCATTATTATGTGTGCAGACCATGGAAACAGTGAAATGATGTGGGATAGTGAATCAAATGCACCACACACACAACATACAACTGGTCCTGTTCCATTATTAGTTATGTTTGTTGATGGAGTTAAATCTCTTAGAAATGGAGGAGCATTAAAAGATATAGCTCCAACTATTCTTGATATAATGGGAATAGAGAAACCTATTGAGATGGACGGAATCTCTTTACTTATTAAAGATTAATTTTGCCTTTCACTCTGCTCTTTTAAAATTCGGATATGCTCCTCTCTTTTTATTTTATCAATTTTCATTTGCTCTAAACTACTTTTAGAACCAATAATTACCACCTCTCCATTAATTGAAAAAAATTCTTTTTTATTTGTAATATGATTCCAGATTATCATTGAAAGATAGTAATCACCACTATCTTTATCTAGAACTAATATAATTGTTCCAGGCTCTTGTTGAGAAATATTAGAATCATTTTCTAGCAAAAAGATAGAGTATTTTAGAGGTTTTCCTTTTTTTAAAAATGGTGATACCTGATTCTCATTTTTTATTATATTGTTGATTATAAAATCTGGAGGTAATTTTTTTACTCCATGATTGTAGTATTTAAATAGTGAATCATTAATTGAGAGCATTTTTTGAATAACTCCATTTCTATACTCTATCTCAACTTGTGTTTTAGGTATTGTTAAAAATACAATTAAAATAGTAGTTATAAAAAAAAGGGAGTTTACTCTAGTGAGTATATCTCTAATGTTTTTTTTCAGAGCATAAAGAGTATCTAACCCCACCTTAAAAATAAGTGGAACAAGATATATCCAAAAGTTAAAACTATAGAACTCAATAGAGTAAGTACTCATATAGATTGTTGTTGCTCTATAAAGAAATGGTGTTAAGATAAGATAGGATACTGTACTAAAAAGAATATATAATCTCATAAGAATCCAAAAAAGTTAAAGAATTTTAATGTTTTTAATAAAAATTATCAACTATTTTTGTAGTAAAAATCAGATAATATTCTATAAATCTTTTTTTTTGTTTAAAAAATCAGA
>DYRY01000022.1:8719-25438 GCA_020718465.1 Anaeromyxobacter dehalogenans
AATATTCTATAAATCTTTTTTTTTGTTTAAAAAATCAGATAATATTTTTTCAACTTTGCTAAAAGGTTCTAAAAAAAACAGACCTATTCCAGCAATATTATGAACATCTATTTTTTTTATCTGCTCTATATTATCACTATTTATTCCACCTAATGGAAAAATAGGAATATTCTTTATATTTAAACTTTTTTTTAAACTCTCAATACCCAATGGTTGCCCCATACCTCTTTTTGATAAAGTATCAAAAATTGGTCCAAACGTTACAAAATCACCACCATTTAGTTTAAAATCCTCAATTTCATCAATAGAGTGAGTTGATTTTCCAATAAGATAACTACTAAGATATTTTTTTATAATCTGAGTAGGTATTGAACGACTTTTTAGATGAACTCCATCAAGTTTTAGAATCTCCATTATATCAATACTCTCATTTATAAGAAGTTTAAGATTTTTTACAGAAGATTTTAATCTCTTTGAAAATTCGAAAACATCTCTTTCATCAAAGTTAGGAAAACGAATTTGAACCCCTATTTGATTAGCATACTTTAAACTATCAAGCTCCATAACTCTATTAAAATTTGCCTCAAAAGATTTTTGAGGTTCTGTAATCATATATATTTTAAACATTTTAATCCTTTTTTGTTTTTTATTCTCTTCACCATCCTTTTTTATTCTATCCTAATTCATTTTATTCTGTAAAGATAAAAAAATCTTTTATTATCTACTCCTAATTTAAAATCAAAAATAGATATATTTATTGATCTATTTTTAAATTTAAGAGGTTTTTACAGAATAGTTACTTATATTTTAATGTTTTGTTACCATAACAAGAGTAATTAATTATAAAGCTTGATTTTTTTTAACTTTTATTAAAACATCTTTATGTGTTTATTTAATAATTTATATTTTTTTTCTTTATAGTAAAAAATAGCCATGAACCGCAGGTTTTAAATCATTTGATGTCAAAAAGTTTACTTTTTAATAATCTCCAAAAAAATATTTTTTTATGTTTTTATATAGAGCAAGTATTTTTATTTTCTTTAAAATCTCTATTTTTTATAGATTCCTTTGATTCTTAATAGATTTGAATTTAAGATTTTTAGAGTACTCGAAAAGCCTAAACCCAAAAAAAAAGAGCTAAACAGAATCTATTTTAAGATAATAGTTGTTTTTTTCATTTTTTTATTGTTTTGTTTTTTTTATATTATATAATTGATTAATTTTTGTTTTTTCTATTAAGATTTTTTTTTATTCTTTAATAGTTTTATTTTGGAGATTATAATGAATGGTATTTTTTGGAATCAAACAGATACAACAGTTGTAAAAGATACATCATTAAAAACTTTAAATTCAGTTCAATCTTTATCTACAGAGCTTTTACAACAAGAGAAACGAATCGATAAGTTAATTATGATAAATCAGGCATTATGGTTTTTTCTCAAAGAACATCTTAATTTAACAGAAGATGAGCTTTTTACAAAAGTTGAAGAGATTGACCTTCTTGATGGAAAATTGGATGGAAAAGTTAAAATTCAGGCTAAAAAATGCCCAAAATGTGGTAGAGTCGTTAGTTTGAAACATGATAAATGCCTCTATTGTGGAGCAGAACATCTGGCTGAAACTATTTTTGAAACTATTTAGATATTAGCTTGGAGAGTTTATGAAAAAATGGATAAAAAAAATAGTATTAATTATGCTTCTTCTTGGAGTTTTAGGAACTATATCTCTTGTTGCAGTTTTTACATACTTCTCCTATCAGGTTTATGGTGAAGAGGAATTAAAAAATTTTAATCCAGAAACTGCCCTTTTAATGTATGATAGAGCCGATAGATTAATCGCTATTTTCTCAAAACCAAATAGTAGGAAAACCCCAATTTCTTATGATAAAATTCCTAAAAAAATTGTTGAAGCTTTTACATCTGTTGAGGATAAATCATTTTTTGAACACTCTGGAATTGATTATCTTGGTATTTTAAGAGCTGTTGTTATTGATATTGTAACACTTAGTAAAAAACAGGGAGCCTCAACAATAACTCAACAGGTTGCAAAAAATCTTCTCTTATCAAATGAAAAAACTATCTCAAGAAAAATAAAAGAGATGATTCTTGCAAAAAGAGTTGAGAAAATTCTATCAAAAGAGGAGATTTTATCTCTATATCTTAATAATATCTACTTTGGAAATAGTAATTATGGTATTGTTGAAGCAAGCAGATTCTATTTTAATAAATCTTTAGATCAACTATCTCTTGTTGAGATTGCATATCTTGCTGGAGTCCCTAAAAATCCATCAAAATATTCACTTAATAGATATCCAGAGGAGTCTGAAAATAGGAAAAATACTGTTTTAAAAAGAATGTTATTAACTGAATCTATAACAGAAAAAGAGTATCAAAATGGCGTTAAAACAAAACTAAAATTTGATAATAGTAGTAGAAAATATTTTGATTCAGCAAGATATTTTACAAACACACTATTTCAACAACTAAAAAAAGATTATGGAGAAGCATTTATATTTCATCACTCACTAAAAATAAAAACATCACTTGATGCTGAATATCAGCTATTTGCAGATAAAGCTGTAAAAAAAGGTCTAAGAGATTTAAATGAGCGACAGGGAATTCTTAATCCATTGAGAGTATCTGAAAATCTAGAAAAAGAGAAACTATCAAAAAAAGATTCAATATGCCTAAACTGTGAAGAGGCAATTATAAAAAAGATAGACTCTTCAAAAAAAATTGCATTTGTTAAAACCTCAAAAACAGAGGGAGTTGTTTTAGAGGAGGATTTAAAATGGGTTAAAAAATTCAATCCATTAACATACAGCCTTCCTATTCGCTCTATATCTAAAATTTTAGAGGAGGATGAGGTCTATTTGGTAGAAAATAGTGGTAAAAATCATGCCTATTTAGAAAATAGTAAAATGGTAACATACCCAATTTTCAAAATAGTTCCAGTTCCAGAGGTTCAGGGAGCTTTACTCTCAATTGATACAAAAACAAGAGAGATTATTGCAATGATTGGAGGATTTGATTTTGAAATTTCACAGTTTAATAGAGCAACTCAATCAATAAGGCAACCAGGTTCTGTTTTTAAACCATTTGTTTATGCTGCTGCTATTAAATATTTTAGATATAATCCTGCAACTATAGTTTATGATCTTCCAGAGGTTTTTAAAGAGGATGGAAAACAGAAATGGATTCCTCAAAATTTTAAAAAGATGTCATTTCAAAAAGAGATGACACTAAAAGAGGCATTAACTCAATCGGTTAATATGGTGGCAGTTAAACTTTTAGATAAATTTGTTAGAGAGTATAGTTTTGATGAGTTTTTTAAATGGATTAAACTATTTGGGATAACAACAAATTTAGAAAAAACCTACACTTTAGCTCTTGGTTCACTTGGAGTAAGACTTATTGAGATAACAAATGCAGTTGCAACATTTCCATCTCAAGGGGTTTATAAATCTCCACAAACTATATTATCAATAGAGAACTCAATTGGTCAAAAAATGGAGACTCCTAAAAGTGAAGAGAGAGAGGTTTTAACAAAAGAGGAGAGCTATTTAATGATTGATATGATGAAATCAGTTGTATCTTCAGGAACAGCCCAAAGAGCCTCATCTCTTAAAGTTCCAACTGGTGGAAAAACAGGAACAACAAATAGTAATAGAAACACTTGGTTTGTTGGTTTTACAGAGAATATAACAACAGGAGTTTGGGTTGGTTTTGATGATATGAAACCATTAGGAAATAGTGAACAGGGCGGAAGAACTGCTGCTCCAATATGGTTAGAGTATATGAAAGATGTTGTCAAAGTTGAAAAACAGGGAGAATTTTATATTCCAGAAAATATTATTTTTGATTATGCAAATCCTAAAACAGGTTTAATGGTTTCTGAATCTAATCCAAATAGAAAGAGATATCCATTTATAAAAGATGAGCTTCCTGAAAAAGAGAGTGATTCAACATATATTGATACAAATGCAATTCTACAAGGAACTGATGATTAATGACTGAACTATTTTATAAAAATTTCAACATTGTTCTCTTTTTTTAAAGTTGAGAAAAACTCTTTAACTTTCTCTCTTGATAAATCCATACGAATTTTATCTTCAACTCTTTTTTTCTCTTCATCAAAAGAGAGTTTTCTCTCCTCTTTATAATCTTCAAGCTTTACAATATGATAGCCAAAAGAGGTTTTTACAACATCAGAAAAATCCCCTTTTTTAAGGCTAAATATAGCTTTCTCAAATCCAGGAGCAAGTTGACCTCTACCAATCCAATCCCCCAAACTTCCACCATTAGTTTTCGATGGGCTTTCAGACTCTTTCATTGCAACCTCAATAAAATCTTTTCCTTTTGTTTTTTTAAGATTCTCAAGAATTCCATTTATCTTTTTTTGAGCCTCTTCATGAAACTCTTTTGTATCATTTTCAGAGGCTTTGATAAGTATGTGACGAGCTTTAATTTTCTCTGGCTCAATAAACTCTTTTGGATGTTCATCATAATATTTTTTAATACTATCTTCCGAAACCACTATTTTTTGTAAAACAGCATGCTCTATAACCATTTTATTAAGATGTCTTGATTTTATCTCATCTTTAATTTTCTCTTCACTTAGTTGATTCTGTTTTAAAAAATTTTGATAATCCTCTTCTGATTTAAATCTTTTTTTACTTCCCTCAAACTCTTTATTAATATCCTCATCAGATACAACTAAAGAGTTATCTTTTGCATATTTTTGCATCAATTTTTGACGAATAATGTTATCAACAATATTGATTGCCATACTTTTTTTCTGAGTTTCAGTTACATGTTGTTTGAATCTTTTAAATTGAGCCTCAATTTTCTCTAATTCAAGCAAAATATCATTTTTTAAGATTTTTTCATCACCAATTTTTGCAACAATATCTGGTAGAGTAAATTTTAAATCTTGAATCTCATCTTTTTTCTCAATTTGCTTAGTTTTGGTTGTACTCTCTTTTTTTACTGTGTTTGGAGTATTTTTAGGTGCCTCCTTAACACAACTAACTACAAATACAGTTGTCAAGAAAAATAGAACAATTTTTTTCATTTAGAAACCTCCATCAATAATAGAATCTTAACAATTTTAAAAAAATATTATTCTTATTTTTTGAAAGATGAGAGAAGATATTTAAAATATGGAACACCATCAAGTTTTGAGTTAATATATTTTTGTTGAAAAATTGTTATAAGAGTATTAACCCATATATATAAAACAAGTCCAGATGGTAGCATTAACATAAAAAAAGCAAAAACAACAGGTAGAGTATAAAGCATAACTTTAGCCTGCATTTGGTCTGTTCCCATTGGAGTTGATAGTTTTTGTTGAACAAACATTAATAGACCAAGAGATATTGGTAAGATATAGAATGGATCCTTATCAGAAAGATCTTTAATCCAAAACATAAAAGGCTCATTGTAAAGTTCAACAGAGTTTTGAATGGCCCGATAAAGTCCAAACCATATTGGCATCTGAAGTAACATAGGAAGACAACCACCTAAGGGACTAACTCCATTTTTGTTATATAGTGCCATTGTTTCACGCCCCATTTTCTCTTTATCTGAACCATATTTCTCTTTTAATTTTGCTAACTCTGGTTGAAGTTGTTTCATTTTATGCATTGAGATATAGGAGCTTTTTGTAAGTGGGTAAAGTGCCATTTTTACAACTAAAGTTAACAAAATAAGTGCAACTCCATAATTTCCAACAAAATTATATAAAAATAGTAGTAGCCAAAGAATCATTTTAGCAATAACAGCAACAAAACCATAATCAATAACCCCTTCAGATTCAATCTCTTTTAAAGATTCAAGAATTTTAGGACCATTATATAAATCATACTCAAAAGAGATAACTCCTTTTGAATCAAGCTGAAATGGTTCTGATGATAGTGTTATCCCAAAATTTTTTTTACCCTCAATAACATTAATTGTGTGTGTATCTGCTTTATTCCATTTTATAAGATAGGTGAAATATCTCTCATCAACACCAGCAATTTTCATATTTTTTTTCTGAATTGATTTTTTCCAATCATCTTTATCATCAACTCTCTCAATATCCTCACCCAAAACTCTATAAACAGGATTTTTAATCATATCTCCCATTGGGTCTTCTCTTTTTGTATCTGTATTATCATGTGCAATAAGGGAGAGATTATAGCCAAATGATATTGGTTGTTCTTGTAGATTAATTATCTCTACTTTTAATTTGATAAGATATCCATTATCATTTATAATAGAGTAAGTTTTATTAATTTGTAGGTTAAGATGAGTATAGCTAAAAACAATCTCATTTTCTGTTTTTTTAACAAGTTGATATGGAGTTATATTTTTTAAAAAAATATTTTCTTTATCTTTAAGGGCAAAAGTATAAGAGTAAAGATTTTTGTTGCTCTCTTGAATAAGATTTAGCTGTTTTCCAGCTTTATCTCTATATTTTTTTCCTTTTAGTGTGAGATTTTTCACAGATGCACCAAAATTAGAGAACTCTACTATAAATTTTTTATTTTCAATAGTAAAAGTTTCCTCTGTAATATTCTCAAACTCTTTCTCATCAATAACAACTTTTGCTAACTCTTTTTTATTTTCATCTACTGATGTTTTGGCTTGGTTATTATCTAAATTCTCCTGTTTTTTTGTGGTTTGAGTCTGTTGAGCAACAGGAACTGGTTTTGGGCCAAACATTGAGTTCCAAAATATAAAAATCAGTGCTGATATAACAACTGCCAGAATTACATTTTTTTGATTTTCCATAAAACCTCACTATTTTTTATCATTTTTTTTAGGAATAGGATCATAACCACCTTTTGAGAATGGATTACATCTTAAAACTCTCCAGACAGAGAGAATTAAAGCCTTAAACCAATTATGTTCTTCAAAAGCTTCAAGTGCATAGTGTGAACAGGTTGGGTAGTATTTACAAACAGGTGGTTTAAGAGGGGAGATATTTTTTTGATAGAACTTTATAAGAGTTACAAAGATTTTTTTAATCATTACTTTTTATGATTAAAGAGTAAAATATCTCTTCTATCTCCTGAAAGGTGTGATTTAAAATATCCCTTCTTGCAGAGAAGACATAACTTCTCCCCTCTGAAAAAAGAGAGTAATTCGTTCTAAACAAAGTACGAAAAACACGTTTATAGTAGTTTCTAGTAACAGCATTCCCTATTTTTTTTGAAACAACAACCCCAAATTTAGGAAAACTCTCTAAATTTGAGGCTGTTATCAAAACCATTGCATTATGAAAAAAAGAGGTTCCTTTTTGAACAAAAAGGAACTCTTTTCGTTTTCTAATGCGAAGCTTTTTGGGATAGCTGCTATTTTTTGTAAGCGGCTGGAGCAAGAGACTTTCTCCCTTTTCTTCTTCTTGAAGCAATAACAGATTGTCCACCAGGTGTTTCGCTTCTTTTTCTAAAGCCATGAGTTCTAACTCTTTTTATCTCACTTGGCTGATATGTGCGTTTCATGAAACCTCCACAATACTAAGTCGAATATTATTACATAATACTCTTTATCTGTCAAGGATAAAGAAGATTTTTTAGCTAAAACTAAAAACATAAAATTTTTTTATAGTTTTTATCCAATTTAAAAAAAAGCCCCAAAAGGGGCTTTATCTTACAATGATTCAGGTAGGAATCGAACCTACGACCCACGGCTTAGAAGGCCGTTGCTCTATCCCCTGAGCTACTGAACCTAAAAAAGTCGGGGCAACAGGATTTGAACCTGCGACCCCCTGTTCCCAAAACAGGTGCGCTAGCCAAGCTGCGCCATGCCCCGACGATGTGGTTATCTTGTACAATATTTTTTTTTAAATGTCAAACATTTTTTTAAATTTTTGTATTTTTTTTTGTAAAAAGAGTAAAATAGTTTTAATTAAAAACTAATATCCAAAAATAACTCTATTTCTTCCACTATTTTTTGCACTATATAGATGTGTATCAGCCCTATTAATAAATTGATTATAAGTTTCATTAGAGTCATTATGATAGATTGTAACACCAAAACTACATGTTTTTGTTCCAACTTCAGGAAAAATATACTCTTCTATAGTTTTTCTTATTCTCTCTGCAACAATAACTGCCCGATCAAGAAGAGTTTCAGGTAAAAGAATGATGAACTCTTCTCCACCCCATCGTGCAAAGATATCTGTAGTTCTTACTGTATTTTTAACTAATAAAGCAATTCCTTTTAAAACTTCATCACCAATAAGATGGCCATAAGTATCATTCACTTTTTTAAAATGATCTATATCAAAAATTATAATACTCAAATCTCTACTATATCGTTTAGAGCGTTGAACCTCTAAATCTAAAATTGTATTAAATTTTAAACGGTTGTAAACTTGAGTTAATGGATCTATAGTTGCTTGAATCTCAAATTTTTCTGCTTGTTGTTTTAAAAGCTCTTGAGCCTCTAAAAGTGGAGTGTAATCATAAATAACAATAATAACATTTTCATTACCATATGGAGCAATTATAACATTTTGTTGCATATAATTGAACATGGATGATGTTATTTTTTTTAAAGGAATCTGTATTAGATATTTACTTACAGAGGCATCCATAAAAGTTGATGTTTTTAATTTTAAAGATACCTCAACTTTTCTTTTTAGATTTTTTTTTATAATTTCTGGAAAAAGTTCTGGGAGTTTTTTTCCAATAGCATCATTTTTTGATAAATTGGTATGAAACTCAAGCCATTGATTCCAAAAACATATCTCAAGCTCTTTGTCTAATAACATTATTCCATTATCCATAAGATCAAGTAGCATTAAATGATCCATATTTATCCAAAAAATATTCGATATTAATTGTAACAAATTTAATAATTTGATACAACAAAATTACTATTTTTGAGATAAATATTAAAAATAAAATTATTAAATCACAAAACTAAATAATCTATTACATTTTAAGAGCCATTTAAAAATATAATAATTATTGAACAATAAAAAAAATAGCTTTTTTTTTGATAAAAAATCGGATATTATAAATAATGTAATAGGATATTTTTGGGAGAGGTTGTAATGGGTGTGAAAATAGAGAAAATTCCACAACAAAGAATAAATGAGCTTAAAATAAGCTCTTGGTCCATATGGAAAAAAGAGAAATCTCAGTTTCCTTGGTACTATAACTCAACAGAAGAGTGTTATATTCTTGAAGGTGAGGTTACTGTTATTGCAGATGGGAAAAAGTTTCACTTTGGTGCAGGTGATTTTGTAACTTTTTCAGAGGGGTTGAGTTGTGAGTGGATTATCACAAAAGATGTTAAAAAACACTATAGATTTTTGTAAACTAAAATTATAAGCTGATTTTTTTTGATTTTTTATGAAAAAATTCTTTTTTTTAATTATGTTTGTTTTTTATGATGTTTATTAATCTTTTTGAGTTTTTATGAAAAAAATCTCTCTTAATAGAGAATATTTTATTTATGAATCGGGATATTTTTTTCCAGTTGGAATTGATGAAGCAGGAAGAGGACCTCTTGCAGGACCTGTTGTTGTTGCTGCAGTATATTCAAATGGTTTTTATGTTGATGATGTAAATGATTCTAAACAACTATCAAAAAAACAGAGAGAAAATCTTTTTTATAAAATTATTTCAAAAAATTACTACTCTATAGCTACAATCTCATCCCAAGAGATTGATAGAGTAAATATTCTTAATGCAACAAAAAAAGGGATGCTAGAGGCTTTTAATACTCTGTATAGACAGATTAAAACGGTTGATATTGCTCTTATTGATGGAAATCAAAAAGTTACTGGAATTCCAATTAAACAAGAGACAATAGTAAAGGGGGACTCTAAAAGTTACTCAATTGCAGCTGCAT
The DNA here is from genome assembly GCA_020718465.1 of Anaeromyxobacter dehalogenans. Lineage (GTDB taxonomy): Bacteria > UBP6 > JAFGXH01 > JAFGXH01 > JAFGXH01 > JAFGXH01. The sequence continues at coordinate 18,571 of DYRY01000022.1, forward strand.
CAATTATTGCAAAAGTTTATCGTGACTCTATAATGGAGGAGTTAGATGAAATCTATCCCCAATATAATTTCAAAAATAATCAAGGATATGGAACAAAAGAGCATATTGAGGCTATAAAAAAATATGGAGTGATATCAGAACATCGATTAACATTTAAACCAATCTCGGAAATAGTTCTAAAAGATGATTTTACTAAAAACAGCCAAAAAAACAGAAAATATAGAGAGCTTTTTTAATTTTTTAATAGAAAAAACAGTTTTTATTTGATTTTTTTAATAGAAAAAACAAAATATAATAAAAATAGTTTTACAAAATGGTTTAAATTCATTAAAATAACTCTATTTTTAGGAGAAAATAATGAAAAACATGTTACTTGATTTTTTAAATAACTCTCCAACACCATTTCATGCTGTTGAAGAGATTGAAAAAGAGCTAAAAAATAGTAGTTTTATATATTTAAATGAGAAAGATAAGTGGATTTTAGAAAAAGGTGGTAAATACTATATAAAAAGAGGTGATTCATCTATTGTTGCTTGGATTAATACAACTCACTCTGTTGGAGAGAGTGGATTTAAATTGGCTGGAGCACATACTGATAGCCCATCTTTAAAAATAAAATGGGGATCTGAATCTCTTCAAAATGGTTGTATAAAGGCAACAACAGAGGTTTATGGTGGTCCTATTATATCAACTTGGCTTGATAGAGCTTTAAAAATTGCAGGAAAAGTTGTACTTGAGTCTGAAAATGGGCTTGAAACTAAAAATGTCAAATTAAAAACAAAAGTTGTTATTCCTAATCTTGCAATTCATCTTAATAGAGATGTTAATGAAAATTTCTCATATAATACACAAAATCATCTCTCTGTTATCCTATCAACAAAACCATTCGAAGGCTCTATTTTAAAAAAATGGATATCAGATGAGTATGGAATTAACTCTGAATCTATAATTGATGCAGAGCTTTTTTTATATGATGCTGAGGGTGGAGCTTTTATTGGGGATGATGAAAATACGGTTCTCTCTTCACGACTTGATAATTTAGAGAGTTGCCATGCAATTTTAAAAGCAATAACCTCATCAGAAGCATCAAAGAAAGTTAAAGTTGCACTATTTTTTGATAATGAGGAGATTGGAAGTGAAACTAGAGTGGGAGCTAATTCACAATATCTTCCAATGATACTTCAGCGAATAACATTTGGTAATGGTGAAGATATAGAGGCTTTTTATAGAGCTACATCAAAATCAGTTATGATTTCTGCAGATATGGCTCATGCAGTTCACCCAAATTTTGCAGATAAACATGATCCAAAGTTTCAACCACTTCTTGGTGGTGGTCCTGTTATAAAATATAGTGCCTCTTTTAGATATGCAACAACATCAGAAACAGCATCATATTTTATATCTATTTGTAAAAAAGCCTCTGTTCCATGCCAAAAAATTGTTAATCGCTCCGATATTCGTTCTGGTTCAACTATAGGTCCAATGAGCTCTGCATTATCTGGAGTAGCAACTGTTGATATTGGAAATCCAATGTGGGGAATGCACTCAATTATGGAGACAGCAAATATAAAAGATCATGAGTATCTTATTGAGGCTTTAAAAATTCATTTTACTGATAATAATTATTAAATTTATAATAAAACTCTGATTGTTGAGTTTATTTAAATACTATAATTTTATAACCACTCTTTATGATTATGATATTTAGGATTTTTTAAAGAGTAATCAAGTGGAAAATAGTAGGAGCGTTTATATTTTTTTCCTGTTTTTTCTTGATAATAATCAGCTTTTTTTGTGTAAAATCTCATAAATTTAGGAATAAACCAAAGAGAAAGAATTACAATTGCTAATCCCCCAAGATGATCTACAAAGTAGTGATATCTTAAAAAAATTGCAGATGTCCAAACTAATAAAACAGGAACTAAATAGATCCAAAATCTTCTTCGACTATGAAAAAAATCAAATAGCAATACAAAACATGGTCCACCAAAATGAAGAGATGGAAAGGCTTGATAACCTCCACTTAAATTCTCAATCATTGAATCACAGGTATTCATGAATGTACCAGATACTAAATCATACTGGTAAAAATCGGATGGAAAGAAAAATTTAGGTCCTAATGAGGGAATAACAATGTTTGTAAAAAAAGCTACTAAAAAAGTGAATGTAAATCCTGTTACAAAAAGATCAAAAAGTGGATTTTTTGTAAGAAATTTTTTTAAAAATGGAAGATATATTATTCCAAAATAGATTATATAAAATGCACCCATTAACTCTATAAAGTGGTGATTCCAAAAAACCTCTAAAATTCTTGAAGCATCATCTCCCAAAATGGTTGTATCAATTTTTAAAAGTGGAATATCAAAATTGTAGTTAGAAACAGATGGTATTATATAGTAAAGCTTTTCATAAACAAATGTTCCAGTAATAAATGGGGATAGTTTGTAAACTGTTCTTGGAATAAATCCCCATCTATTAAAAAAGATGTTATAACTAACAATTATAATAAGATAAACTACCAGATAATTAAGTGATTTTAAAACAAAAGAGTAATGCATTGGTGAAACTGGATTTATAGGAAATAGCATCCAGATAAAAACAGCAAAAAAATATACTATTGATATAACATCAATTGGTGCAACATGATTGTATATCCAACCAAGAACATGGTCTTTTTTCATAAAAGGCCTCATCGATTATTAAACTAAGATTTTTTAATGTTAATAATACCCTGTTTAAAAAAAAATCATAATTTATTGAAGGGTAGATAAAATCATTTTAATCTAAATGAGTTTGTGTTTGAGATGCATTTCGAAGACCTTTTGCAATCTCAAGTTTCATTTTAATCTCATTAAATTTCTCTTTGTATCTTTTAGGATTATCTTTTACTTCTGGAAAATAAAAGAGTCTTTTCTTTATCTCAAGATCAAGATCTTCATCGCTTATAAAAGATTTTTTACAGATATTTAGGAAAAGACGAACCAATTTATCATCATCAACCATAACATCATCAATATTTTCAGTGTTAAAAGTTAAAGAGAGCATCTGTTTAACAAGAAAAGGTTCATTATTTTTCTCAAGGGCAACCTTATCCTCTGCTGCAATCTGTTTTCTAACTTTTGCAAAGGAGGAGTTATCAAGCTCTTCTGCACGAGAGATACGATCTTTAGTTTTTTGATTTATCTCTCTAATTTTCTCTAAATAAGAGGTGAATATTGACTCAATATCTCTCTCTGCTGCACGAATTTTCTGTTTGCTAATAACAAGATAGTTGCTATTAATTGCTTTTTTGATAAACTCTTTTGCAACTTTTGATATTAAATTTTCATAGATCTTCATGTGACTCCACAATTTAACGCGTGGGTATTATATTACTATTTTTTTTCTTTGTCAAATATTATTGGTAGTGATTAGGATTAAATGCGATTTTTTTAAATTGTTTTAATAACTTAATTACAAAATCCTCTCTATTTATGCTATTATTGAGATTAAACTTATCATTAAAGTTTTTATGTTTACTTTAATTTAAATATATTTATACAATAAAAATCAAACTGTTTTTTATTTTTATTAATAAATATAATATGTATAAACTGTTTTTTGAAAATGTTATTATCTATTTATTGATATCAAATTCATATCTAATAGATTGAAAACCCCTATTTCCAAGAAGATATGTTCTTTCAAGAAAAGTGACTGTCTTATATCTATCAACTAATATTATTGTTGATGAGCGAGTTGCATATTTTGTTCCACTTATAAATATTGAAGATAACATTCTCTCATGTTCAATTGTAACTCCCATTTCAGGTAGTTCTAAATCAGAAAAAACAGTTGAATCAGATAAAATATGAAATAGTGATGGAATGATGTTTTGATTATCAAGAGCCTCTTTAAAAAGTTTTTTACCTTTTACAACTTTTGGCCAAGGGGTATCTAAAATATGATTACTTAATCCATAGACTCCATTAGTTAACTCAATTTTTTCAGGAGTTTTATTTGAAAAATAGATTAATCTATCAACTGTTCCAAAAATAAAGTTAAATCCATTAAACATTGAGGCATAAGGGGTTATTTTTTTTAAATAATCATCAGAGTTACTCTCTTTTACCAAAAAATCTCTAACAAGTTTTCCTCTTGATGGGGCATGTTTTTTTAGATTAGTTGGATCTCTATAGTTTGTTAAAGTAGCAAAATATCCATTTTTTGTCACTCCCATCCAAGTTCCTCCCTCTTTTAAATCTTTTCCTGCTAAAATATGAGGATATTTCTCCCAAAAAGAGGCATGCATGGATGGTCTATCTGTAAACTCATCTCTATTTCCAATAATAACAAGTGGATATTCTCGATTTTGATTAACACCAATAAATACAACACACATATAAATCCAATGGTAAAAATTAAAGGGTAATTCTAATAAAAATAGTAGCTTATTACAATATTTTTCTCTATATTGCTGATAAAAATATATAAAAAAGATTTTTTCATTAAATTAAACTCTTTATCATAAAGAAGAATATGTTGAATATTATAGGTGTTAAAAGCGGTTTCAAAATTCTCTTTTGCCCAATGCCCCTAAATCTTTTCCAAAAACATCAATAATAACATCCAAAAGTTTTTCATTCTGTTTTTTCTCTTCAGAAATAAGAAATCTCATTTGACCAATCTCATATATTCTAAAAAGATAAATCATGCTTAAAAATGCAAAATTTATGAATATAAGAAGAAAGAGCAATCTAAACTTAATTTTTTGACTTTGTTGAAATAGATATGTAATAAAATTTACTATTTTCATGGTTTTTTCATCCCAATAAAATGTTTTTTACTATTTCTGAGTATCATAAATTGGATACTATCCCCTTTATTTACCCTGTTTTCAAAAAAATGAGTAAAATCCTCTTTAGAATTTATTGTAAAATCATTTATTTTTACAATACAATCCCCTTTTTTAAACTCATAAAAAAAAGCAACTGAACCATCCTCAACATTAGAGATACAGATCTTTCCCTCTTCGTCAAAAAGTGAAATTCCTAAAATTCTTCCTTTTAAAATTGACTCATCTGGAATACTATTTTTTAGTTGTGTTGCAGGTTTTACCTCTGCTGTAACATATTTTAATATTTTTTTATCATTTCGAATTATCTCAAACTCTAATCTATTTCCTGGTTGAATAAACTGTACAATATTAAAAAGATCTTTTTTTGTTTTTATATACTTTTTATTTATACTTAAAACTCTATCACCATCATTCAAATTGGCTTTAGATGCAGGTGAACTCTCTAAGACAGTTTTTATTTGAATATAATCTTTTTTTTGCTCAACAGTAAAACCTATCCAAGCCTCATTTTTTATAAAGTAGCCTTTTTGTAGTTTTTCAACAATTTTTTTTACAATTAGTGCCGATACAACCATTCCTGAATTTTTATAGTAGGCATCAAAAAGGGTAACAATACCTCCAAAATTACCATCTTTATCAAAAATAATAGATCCTGCATGTGAAAAATCGGAGATACTTCTACTAAAAAAACTACTTACAGCCTCATAAAATGGAGAGTAGTAGTAGGCCTCAATAAAAAATTTAAAAAATGAGTGTTCTAATTGATGTGCATGATTTATTGAGTAAAATAGTTCACCAGCAAGGTAATTTTTAGATATGTTTTCAAATGATATATAATTAATCCCTTTTAAATCCCGTTCTGCTTCAAAAAGTACAATATTAAACTCTTCATCAACCCCTTTTATTCGTAAATATACATCACTCTCTTCATCTTTTATGAACCAAACAGAGGCATCTTTAAGAAGTGAGTAGTGTGCTAAAACATGTCTTGAGTCTAATATTACAGATGGTATTGAGAAATATCTCTTCTCCTCATCAAAAAAGGATTGATAGTTATCTGGTAGAGATGATATTTTTGAGAACTCAATATAAAAAAATAGTGGATAAACCATTTTTTTCATATTTTCTGCTAATTGAAGAGTTTTATTACTACTTTGAGTTTTTTTTTCGATATTATTATTTGTCATCAAATCATCATTTACTAAATTATCAACATCAATTTTATTAATTAGTCGATAGAAATTTTTGATATTATTAGAGAATTTTATATATAAATCTCCATTTTTTCTATTTAGTTCACTTTTTTCTTTTGAATTTTCAGAAATAGTTTGAGAATTTTCAGAGCTATTTGATAAAAATATCTCTTTTGTGTTAAGTTTTATCTCTTTTTCGTTTTTAGTAGTAACTTGAGTATCTAAATCACTATTTTTGCCACTACATGCAATAAAAAAGAGGGTAAGTATCCAATAAAAAAAACTGGTTCTCAATAATCCATCCTTTTTTATAAACTACTAAAAATTTAAAATAGATTTTTTTACTAAAAAAACACATTAAATTATTACATTTTATTATAAAAATTTCAATAAAATATTTATCTTGATTAAGTTTATATTGTTAGATATTATGTATCTATAAAAAATTTTTAAAAAATATAAAGTTCTGTTTTATCTTTTTTTTGGTGTAGATTTTTCTTAAAATAATAAAAATTGTAATTCATGCTTCCATTTAGCCTATTCATACCTCCTTTTTACTCTTATCTTCACCTCCAAACCTGTGTGGGTAAAGAGACGAAGCAATAAAGCCTTTTTATAAAGATAAAAAATCTTTTTTTATAAATGAACAGCGTGGTTTTAACTTTCTGAACATAAAAAAAATAAAAATAAAATCTTTTTATTATAAAATATGCCGTTACGGAGTTTTCACATGCCGTTACGGAGTTTTTACATGCCGTTACGGAGTTTTCATATGCCGTTACAGAGTTTTTACATGCCGTTACGGAGTTTTTACATGCCGTTACGGAGTTTTTACATG
>DYRY01000023.1:0-5986 GCA_020718465.1 Anaeromyxobacter dehalogenans
ATCTCCCAATTCACATAATCCACTATCTAAATTACAAATCTCCTCACCATCACAAAATAGTAAATTTTGACATTCACTACTATTTTTACATCGCTCAATACATCTATTTTCAAACTTTACATAACCATTATCACAAAAAGAGCAATCATCTCCAATATCCCCCTGATTACAAACACATCTCCCTTCTGATGGGTTACAAATACTATTTTCAGGGCAATTAAGAGAGTTACAAATATCAATATTTTGCAAACATCTACCATTAAAACAGCTCTCATCTTGAGAACAAGAGATAATTTTTGACTCATAACAGATATCAGAATCAAAGTTTCCACAAATTTTCTGCTTTGATGAGTCTATACAAAAAGATTCATTCTCATTAAAACACTCATCTTGGCAATTAGAATCTAAGCAAACACCCTCTCTACATATTTCTGATTGACAACTCTCATACTCTTTTTTAATTAAGCAGAGATTAGAGTCTAATTCACAGGAGTAGACTCGATTATTTTCACAAAAAAAAGTTCCAATATTATTACAACTATTTTTACAAAGTTGACTATTTGATGTTGAATCACTACAAGATAAAAAGATAAAGCTGAATATTAAAAATAGAGCAACTCTCATTATTCCCCCAAATAATGTGAGTATATTATAACATCAAATAATAAAGTTGTCACTATTTTTTCATATGTTATAAAATATTAGAGTAAAATTAGATGTTTTTTAGTTTTTTATGGTTTTTTTATAAAAAATCTAATATAATAACCAAGCTTTATGATATTGGAGGAGTTAATGAAATTTGAGGTTTTCATTCCTGGTAAAACAGCAGACGATTTTGATATTACCCTAAAAATTAAGGCAGCCTCTTGGCTTGAAGCTTTAAAGGCAGGTCTTTCAAGAATGGGTGAAGATTCGGGATTAATCAAACATATACTTATTGATATAATGGAGGATAATACAATTCATGTTACAGAAACAGTTAATGGTCGTGTTTTCAGAATAAAAGAGCTTGAGGAGGAGGTTTCTCAAGAGAGTAAACTTGCTGAAGAGGCAAGAGTCAAAGTAGAGGCAGAGGCAAAAATTAAATTGGAGATTGAAGCAAGAGTAAAAGCAGAAGTTGAAGCTAAACTCAAAGCAGAGCTTGAAGCAAAAATTGCTTTGGAAATTAACTCTAAAAATACAGCTAATGAAACTGATTTAGCAAAAACTCAAAAAATTAAATTAGATTCAATTGAGGTTAAAAATCAAGATTTTGATTCAGATAAAAAAGAGAGTTCCGAAACCACTCCAACAAAAAATGAAACAACAGATGAAACACTTGATGATGATGAATTAGAGCTTAAAGCCCACTTTGAAGCTAAATTAAAAGCAGAAAAAGAGTCTCTTGATAATAAAAAAGAGCTTCTTGAGAATAAAAAAGAGCTTCTTGAGAATAAAAAAGAGCCTCTTGAGAATAAAAAAGAGTCTCTTGACGTAAAAAATGAAATTCCTCCTGTTCAAACTAAAAAAGTTGATTATGAAATTGAAGAGATTCATAAACAACAGGCAACACAGAAAATTTTTGTTGGTCGTTCTGAAAAAGTTAAAGAGATTGATGTCGATGCAATTTTATCAGAGCTCTATTTTGATATATCTGATATTGATTCAGAATCAAATATATCTGCTGCAATGGAGATTGCAATGGATTTAAGCATGAAATATATTGAATGTGACTCTGGATCACTATATTTAGTTGATTTGAATAAAAATGATATATTTTTCTCTGCTATTCGTGGTCCAAAAGCGGAGGAGCTAAAAAAACTTAATATTAGAATTCCAATGGGAATTGGGATTGTTGGTTTTTGTGCTGAAGAGGATGTATCTTTAGCAATATCTGATGTTAATAGAGATCCTAGATTTTATAGAGCAATCTCTCAAAAACTGGGCTATCCAACATATAGCATTCTTTGTGTTCCAATGCACAAAAATGGTCGTATTTATGGTGCCATTCAGCTTATAAACAAACATGGTTCAAATACATTTACTCCTGGTGAAGTTGGTGTTATAGACTATATTTGCAACCATGTTGCAGAGTATCTTGAACGAAAAATTAATAGATACTATTAAAATTTAAAGAGTTACATTTTTTGTTATTTTTAAAAAACTTTAAATGTAAAATTAAACTAAAAAAAATGATTTGAATTACAAATAGATAGATAGATTTTATAAATATGAAGGAGTTTTTATGCAACAAAATATTCTAAATATTTTGAAAGGTGCTATTCTTTTGGAAAGAAGAGGAAGAGCTTTTTATGAACAGGTGGCAATACAAACAAAAAGTGAAGCAGTAAAAGAGATTTTTCAATTAATGGCAGAGGAGGAGGCAAAACATGTTGCTTTTTTGTCTGAACAGTATAAACAGATTATGAAAAATGGAGTGTTCTCTGTTACTGATATGGGAGTTGAACATAATCATGATGATATCTCTATTGAGGTTCTATCTGAAAAACTTCAAAATCAGATATCTGCTGCAAGTTATGAAGCTGCTGCTATTGCAGCTGCTATATCAATGGAGAAAAAAGCTATTGATTTTTATGCTGAAAGAGTTAAAATTGCAACAGATAAAGAGGAAATAAAACTTTTTAGATGGCTTTCAGAGTGGGAAGTTGGTCATTTAGAGCTTTTAGAGGAGCTTGATAGAGAACTTGTTGAAAAAATCTGGAATGATAATAGTTTTTGGCCTTATTAATATCAAATTATACAGCTTTACTAATTTTAATTTAATAGTTAAATCAAATTTGAACTTTTTTTGTAGAAATATATCTAATTATAGATATAATAAAATATTTTTTTTAGGAGTTACTGTGAATAAGCTTGGATTGTTAGAACAAACAAAAGTTCAAATTGTATATAAATCAGATATATCAGGAGATATGATGGTTTTAGCTACATATATAGCTTTTTGGGTGCTTATTTTTGGCTACATGTTTTTTATTCACACCAAAATAAAAAAATTAGAGAAAAAAACAGATAGTATCAATTAAAGATATATAAAATATCTAAATATTAATCAATTTTTTTTAAAATAAATAAATATCTTTTAAAATAGTTAAAACTTTTTTATTTTCTCATCGTCTATATCGAAAATGTTACTGGAGGAGAACATGAGAAATTTAATAGTTATAATCTCAATAGTGTTATCAATCAACCTTTTTGCTGGTGAAGTGGTTAAAAAAGTTGAACAACCAAAAATTCAGATGGCAATTCTTCTTGATACAAGTAATAGTATGGATGGTTTAATTAATCAAGCTAAATCTCAATTATGGAAAATTGTTAATGAATTTGCAACATCGAAAAAAGACGGAATCTCTCCTAAACTTGAAGTTGCCCTTTTTGAGTATGGAAAAAGTACTTTAAGTGCTGAAAGTGGTTATGTTAAAATGATTGTTCCACTAACAGAGGATCTAGATAAAATTTCAGAAGAACTTTTTGCACTCAAAACTATGGGTGGTGATGAGTATTGTGGAAAAGTTATAAAAGATGCTGTAGATCATCTCTCTTGGAGCAAAAGTGATAAAGATTTAAAACTTATTTTCATTGCTGGAAATGAACCATTCGACCAAGGAAATGTATCATATAAAACAAGTTGTAAAGATGCAATATCAAAGTCAATTGTTGTTAATACAATTCATTGTGGCTCTTATGATGAGGGAGTTAGAACATTCTGGAAAGATGGTGCTGATATTGCTGATGGAAAATATGTTAATATAGACTCTAACTATGTTCAGAAATATATTGAAGCTCCTCAAGATAAAGAGATTGCAAAACTTGGTCAAGAGATTAATAAAACATACATTGGTTATGGAGAATCATCAAAAACTGCAATGGCAAGACAGGAGGCTCAAGACTCAAATGCAGCAGGTGCTTCAAGTGAATCAATGGTTCAGAGAAGTGTGTTTAAATCAAAAGCTCAATACTCAAATAGCTCTTGGGATTTAGTTGATGCAAAAAAATCGGGAAAAGATGTTTCAAAAATGTCAGATGAGGAGCTTCCTGAAGAGATGAAAAAAATGGATAAAAAAGAGAGAGTGGTTTATGTTGAGAAGAAAAAAATAGAAAGAGAGACTATTCAGAAAAAAATAGATGAACTTGGAAAAGAGAGAGAGAAATATTTAGCTAAAAAAAGAGCAGAAGAGGATAAAAAAGATAAAAATAGTCTTGACACTGCTATTATTGATGTGGTTCATGTATTAGGGGCTAAAAAGGGGTATAAATTCTCTAAATGAGTAATCTTCTAAAAAATACAAATATCATTTTAACAACACTTAATGCAAGATATCATCACACATCACTAGGATTAAGATACCTAAAAGCAAATCTAAAAGAGTTTAAAGATAGTTGTGGTATTATTGAATTTACAATATCAGAATCACCCATTGATATTGCAGAGAAAATCATTTTAGAAAATCCAATAGTTGTTGGTTTTGGGATATATATATGGAATTATCTTGAAACAACAGAGGTTATAAGAGTTATAAAATCGATATCTCCTAATATAATCGTTGTTATTGGTGGTCCAGAGGTTAGCTATGATTATGAGAATCTTGATGTTTATAAACTTTCCGATTTTCATATATCTGGTGAAGGTGAAGTGAGATTTTATCAACTTTGTAAAAAACTTTTTTCAGAAAAAAATCTTTTTAAAACAGATTTAAACGATAATGAAAATCTGTTGGATTTGGAAAAATCAATAAAATCAGAGTTTGAAACAGATTTAAATGATAATAAAGAGTTGCAAATTGAGTTTCCATATAGTTTATATAGTGATTCTGACATCAAAAATAGATATATTTATGTTGAAAGCTCAAGAGGTTGTCCTTTTGGTTGCCACTTTTGTCTCTCTGCATTAGATAAAAGTGTGAGATATTTTAATCTTGATCGATTTTTATTTGAGATGGATATGTTGTGGCAAAAAGGGGCAAGAGAGTTTAAATTTATTGATAGGACTTTTAATCTTCAGGATAAAAGAGTTATACCAATATTAGAGTTTTTTAAAAATAAAAATGAACCACTCTTTTTACATTTTGAGGTTGTTCCAGATAAATTATCAGAAAAATTAAAGGAGATTGTTAAAGATTTTTCTATTGGCTCCCTTCAGTTTGAAGTTGGTATTCAAACTAAAACAGACTCTGTTAGTAAAAGAGTTGGTAGGTTTCAAAACTATCAAAAAATAGAGGAGAATATTAGATTTTTAAATAGTTGTAAATCTGTTCATCTTCATACAGACCTGATTATTGGACTTCCAGGTGAAACTTTAGAGGAGATTGAAACTGGTTTTAATTGGTTGCTTTCATTGGATGTTGAGGAGATTCAGGTTGGAATACTAAAAAAACTTAGAGGTGCAATAGTATCTATTCATGATAAAAATTTTAACATGATTTATGAAAATAATCCACCATATAGATTACTTCAAAACAGTACTCTCTCATTTCTAAAAATGAGAGAGCTAACTAGATTTGCAAAATATTGGGATTTATGTTTTAACTCTGGAAATTTTCCTGAAACAATGAGTATTTTGCTAAAAAAAGATGAAACTCCATTTAAATCATTTCTTAATTTCTCTAACTATCTTTATAAAAAAGTGGATGCAACACACTCTATTAGTCTTGATAAGTTAGCAGAGAATCTATCAATCTATCTTGATGAAAAAGAGTCTATAAAAAATGATTACTTAAGGGTTTCAGGAAGAAAAATTCCTAGTTTTTTAAGAGATGAACAATCTACCAAAAAAACAAAAGATACAACAGATGAAAAATCAATGCCACATCACAACAAAAGACAAATTAAAAAAATCGAACAGTAATTTAAAAACTATTTATTTTACAATTTATATATCTCTATTTGATAATGTATATATCTTTATTTGATAAATAAAATTTTGATATTTTAAATTTAATTTTTATTAACTTTATTAAAAAATAAATAAAAACACTGATTTTTCTCTGTT
>DYRY01000023.1:6086-25272 GCA_020718465.1 Anaeromyxobacter dehalogenans
ACACAAGTTGTAATCAATAATAACATTGATTTTTCTCTGTTACACAAGTTGTAATCAATAATAACATTGATTTTTCTCTGTTACACAAGTTGTAATAAATAATAACACTGATTTTTCTCTGATACACAAGTTGTAATGAATAAAAACACTGATTTTTCTCTGTTAGACAAGTCGAAATGAATAAAAACAATGTTTTTTCTTTGTTAGAGAAGTTGTAATGAATAAAAACACTGATTTTTCTCTGTTACACAAGTTGTAATGAATAAAAACAGAAGTGCTATTTTAAAATTTCATGATTTAGTTAATATTCTAAATGATTTAATAGAGCTATTGCATAACCCTGTTTATAGTATAAAAATAATAAAATAATTTTTTGTTTTTTATTTTTTTAACTACAAAAAGAGAAAACTCTCTTAAAACATATATTTCATCTCGAAAAAAAATCTACTTTGGTTCTCAAGGCGACCAAAACGGGTTCCCTCCTCTCCTTTAAAAAATACAACTCCTGAATATATCTTTAAATTAGTTCCAATTTGCCAATTCACAAAAGCTAATGTCATAAAATTCAGGTCAATAATGTTAAAAAGTTGCATCAACTGAACTGAAAACTCATTTGAAAAGTTATATCTAACTCTATAAACAAGTTCATGCTGAATCTCTCGTTCAACATAAAAGTTTCTATCTCCTGCATCATATCTACCATCAAAATCTCTTTGTCTATCATAATCTAAAAGATGTGTAAATGAGTAAACTAACATAACAGATAAATCTCCTGTTATATCTGATTCAAACCCAAAAGAGGCTTTTGCTCTACTATTTTTAACAAAAATATTTTCTCCATCACTATCATCTGTTTTAAGATAACTTCCCTCTAAAATAAAACTACTTCCAAATAAAGAGAACTCAACATCAACTCCAAATAGTTGTATTGGAAGATATTTTGGTGTGAAAACAATTAATATATTTTCATTACTAACTTTTTGTTCAAAAAACATTGAGAATGTTCTATCATAACCTTTAAACCAACTTAAAGTTGTTTCAGTATTAAATGGTGTTTCTATTGTTGCTTTTGCTCCAACTTCACTGTTTTTAAGTGTGAAAGGTTTTGCTTCTCCCTCTTTCTGAACAAGACAAAGAGAGGCATCACTAGAACAATCAGATTCATGATGAATTTCAGAGATATTTAATCCCATTCTACTTGGAGAGAATATTGGAATAAACAAAAGCTCAAAAGATACTCTTTCAAAATTAATAAATATCAGTGCAGAGTCCAACGCAGCTCTAAAATTCTCTTTTTCTGCTGACATTTTTTTAAAATCCCAAGGTGAAATTAGGTCTATTCCTCCTCCCCACTCAAAGCGACCCCAGAAAATATATTGTCGACCTATTTTTGCATCAATTCGACCTAAAATATCTCTAACAGAGATAAAACCCTCTTTAAAATATGTTTGAAAATTATCAGAAGGGGATGTTGTAGGATCTTTTTTCGTATCTGTAACATCCTGTTCAAAATTTATTGTTGCATCAACAGAAACATCTTTTGTTATATCGGTTGAGACTCTTAATTGAAGCCTTAAACCAACTCTATCATGAAGAAGATACTCTCCAGAGTCACTTTTTGTTTTAAATAGACCAAAATCATTCAGTGGCTCTGTTATATCAAGATAATCATAAGACATAAGGTAGCCTGAAAAAATCTGTTTATCATCTGAATATATATTAATTGAAAAAAAAGATATCAAAAATAGTATAAAGAATCTCATAAAACTCCTTTACTTCAAAATAATAAAAAAACTTTAAAACTTTTATAATCTTTATAAAAAAAAATTATAAAACCCAAATATTTTATACATTAGTTTTTTTAGAAAAACAATAAAATTATTTTTATGATATTAGTTTTTTTAGAAAAACAATAAAATTATTTTTATGATATTAGTTTTTTTAGAAAAACAATAAAATTATTTTACATACTAAATCTATTAATTGATATTTACTCTTTTTAGATTAATTTGATACTTTTTAAATTATGTAAGTTATCTATTTATTAAAAAACCTTTACTTTTTGTAATTTAATGGTAGTAAAATAGTTTTAGTTTCTAAAAAGAGATGCTCTAATTTTTTGAGAAACAACTTGAGCTGCTTTTATAAGTGGATAGTTTGTTGGAGCTGATGTTAAAAGTGGATGTGTTCCAATTTGAGCTGTTAATATTGCACCAATTGTCATTTTATTCTGTATTGCAAGACCTATAATATTTATTAGTTCGCCTGTACTTTCTCCACCAACAACCTCTCCACCAAGAATAACACCAGACTCTTTTGCAACAATAAGTTTTACAAACTGCTTATGTGTGTTTTTAAGTGTTGCAGGATGTTTATCAGTTCCCTCAAAACTACCAACAACAATACTATAGCCCTCTTTTTTTGCCATATACTCTGTTAATCCAGCAGCTCCAAATCCTGTTCCACCAAAAGCAGTTGAGAAAATTGCAATAGTTCCTCCAAATGTTTTAACTGCTGATAAAATATATAGATTCATACCAGCAACTCTTGCCTCTGAAGTTGCGGTAGATGCCAACATAATAGAGTTTAATTTTCTTGTGAAAAAATCTCTTTTTTCTGCACAATCTCCAATTGCAAAAATATCATAATCATCAGTTCTCATATATTCATCAACAATAATAAAACCACGTTCATTGATTTTAATACCAGCTTTTTTTGCTAAACTACTATTTGGTTGATAGCCAATTGATAAAATAACTACATCTGCTTTTACTATTTCACCATTCTCTAGTAAAACTTCTTCTGCTTTTTCAACACCAACAACCTCTTTTATGCCACAACCAGTTTTTATAATAACTCCTCTTGATTCCAATAGAGCTTGTGCTATTTGAGAAACATCTTCATCAAATGCAAGAGATAAAATATTTTTCTGTTTCTCAATAATTGTAACATTTTTTCCAACTTTTTTTAATTCATCTGATATCTCAACTCCAATAAAACCAGCTCCAACAACAACAATATTTTGAAGTGATTTTACTTTTTCAAACATCTTATCAAGATACACTTTATCTTTGGGAATTGTAAAAACATTCTCTAACTCTGCCCCTTTTAACCATTTAGGTATTAATGGAGTTGAACCTGTTGCAATAATAAGTTTTTCATACTCTATTTTTTCTCCAGAAGAGAGCTCACATATTTTTTCATCTTTTTTTATATCAAAAACTTCCCCTATTTTTAAATCAACTCCACCACTTTGAAGACCTGAATCAGGAATAATATTTTTGTCACTTCCACCAAGCTCACCAAAAATATATGGTATTCCACAAGGAACAAGAGCCTTCTCCTCTTTTCTTACTAATAATACATTTTTCTCTGGATAGTTTGATTTTGCAGTTAAAGCTGCAACTATACCAGCAGCACTTCCACCAATTACTAAAACATCTACTTTCATAAACTCCTCTTAAAAACTATGTAAAGATTAATACAAACAATAATTGATTATTTATTATCTGTTTTAATAAACATCAATTATAATTCTGACTCTATTAATTAAGATTTACTATTATAAAACACTAAAAAAGCTTAATGTTTTAAATACATAGCATATGACAAAAATATATAATTAGTCAAGTTAATTTTTATTATATAATCATAATATTTTCTTATTAAAATAGTGTAATTATTAACATTTAACTAAAAATATTTTTGATTTAGTTTTATTTTTATTTATTTTTTAGGATTTAAAGAGTATTTTTTAAATTATCTTTGAAAATTGGATTACTTTATTATATAATTAAATTTAAGATATGGTTTTTACTAATATTAATCTTTTTTTGATATATTTTTGAATTTATAAAAGGTTTAAATGGCTAGAGAAAAACTAAGAGTGTTAATTGTTGATTCATCAATTATTTATGCCAATTTATTGGTAGAGGCATTAAAAACAGATAACTCCATTGAAATAATTGGAGTAGCATCTGATGCCTATGAAGCAAGAGATAAAATAGTTCTTTTACGTGCAGAGCTAATGATAATGGATCCAGATTTACCCAGAATGGATGGAGTCTCATTTTTAAAAAGATTGATGCCTCAATATCCTATTCCTGTGATAATTATAACATCAAAAAGCAAAGATAAAATTCTTGATGTTCTTGATGCAGGAGCTTTAGATTTTATTGAAAAACCATCAATACCAAACCAAACAAGCTTTATTGTTGAGTTGAGCATAAAAATAAAAATTGCAAGTGGTGCAAATTTATCTCATTGGAAATCAAAAAGAGAAGAGCTATCTTTCATAAAAAAAAGGATTGATGAATCACTTAGCTCATCAGGAAAAGTTATCGTTCTTGGTGCCTCAACAGGTGGAACAGAGGCAATTAAAAAAATTGTTCCACTTTTTCCAACAAATATGCCACCAGTTGTTATTGTTCAACACATGCCACCTGGATTTACAGAGATGTTTGCAAGTAGTCTTAATAGAATTAGCTATATGGAGGTAAAAGAGGCTGTTAGTGGAGATACTTTAATACCTGGAAAGGTTTATATTGCCCCTGGAGATCTTCATATGAGTTTGGTTAGAAATGGAAATATAATTCAGATTATTTGTAAAAGTGGAGAGCGTGTTAGTGGCCATCGTCCATCTGTTGATGTTTTAATGAGTTCTGCTGCAACAGTATTAGGAAAGAATGCGATTGGAATAATGCTTACTGGAATGGGAAGTGATGGTGCAAAAGGGATGTTAGAGATGAAAAAAAAGGGGGCTTACAATATTGCTCAAGATGAAGAGAGCTCTGTTGTTTATGGTATGCCCAAGGTTGCTGCAGAACTTGGAGGGGTTGATATTATTCTACCACTCAATGAGATTGCACCATTTGTTATTCAACTACTTGAAGAATAGGAGAGGCTTTTGAAATATATTTTTATAGGTGTTGGAGATTATGGTGCAACAAACACTCCAGGCTCTGCACTAAAAACAATGGCTCTTGGTTCTTGTGTTGGAATCGTTTTACTTTGTCCAATTACTAGGGCAGTTGGTATGGTTCACATTGCTCTTCCTGATTCAACAATAAATCCAGAACTTGCAAAAAAAAAACCAGGCTACTTTGCAGATACAGGAATCCCAATATTAATTGAGGAGATGAAAAAGTATCAATGCTACTTTAAAAATAATCTTGTTGTTAAAATAGCAGGTGGTGCATCAATATTAGATTCAAAACAGATTTTTAATGTTGGAACAAGAAATATAAAGGCTGTGAAAGAGATTCTAGCAAGTTGTGGTATGAATATTAAGTCGGAAGATGTTGGAAAAAATCTTAGTAGAACAATGACTGTTGAGGTTGATACAGGAAGAGTCTATCTATCTTCTCCAGAGTATGGAATATGGGATCTTTAATTATAAAAACATTAATATTAATAGTTTCTCTGTTTTATACAAATATAACTGAAGAATCTTTTTTAGTAGAAAAAGACTCTTCAAATAGTAATAAATTACCAATAATATATAGTAATAGATATAATATATCTGTTTTAGGAGTAGAAAAGTTTCACCCATTTGATACAAAAAAGTTTGAAAAAGTTATAAACCACCTAAAAAAAAACATGAATATAACAGAAAATCAACTTATTGCTCCCAAAAAGGTAACAAAAGAGGAGCTTCTATTAGTTCACTCTAAAAACTATTTAGACTCTTTGGAAAACTCTTTAAATATTGCAAAAGTTGTTGAAATTGATACAATAAAATACCTTCCATACAAAATATTATATAGTGGTTTGCTAGAACCAATGTTATATGGAACTGGTGGAACTATTTTAGGTGTTAAAGTTGCAAAAAAGTATGGTTGGGCAATAAATATATCGGGAGGTTATCATCATGCAAAATCAGATTCAGGAGAAGGATTCTGTTTTTTTGCTGATATTCCAATTGCAATAAATATATTTTGGAAAGAACAACCTAATACAAAATTTTTAATTATTGATTTAGATGCACATCATGGTAATGGAGTTGCTTCAGTTTTAGGAAATCATAAAAATATCTCAATTTTAGATATATATAATAAAGATATCTATCCCCATGATGATTCAACAAAAAAATTAGTAAAATATAACATCCCAATAGAGCCAAAAACATCAGACAAAAAATATCTTCAACTACTTGAAGAGAATCTCAAGAGAGCCATAAAAAATGAGAAGCCTGATTTTATAATTTACAACGCTGGAACAGATATTTTTGAGTTTGATAAACTTGGAAATCTCTCTATTTCAGAAGAGGGAATAATAAAAAGAGATGAAACTGTTTTTAAACATGCTTTTAAGAGTAAAATACCTATTCTAATGGTTTTATCTGGTGGATATAATAAAAAATCGGGTGAGATTATTGGTAAATCAATAGAAAATATCATTAAAAAATATCTGTTATTTAGTTTATAAAGAGTCTAAATAATAATATTTTATATAAAAATAACTTTTTTTATTTTTTTAAAATTAAATAGAATAAATATAAGAATTTATCGTTTAATAATTGTTGGTCTTTTTTTATATTACCCTAATTTTTCTTATTCTTCAAAAAAAAATAAAAAAAAATTCTTTTATCACTTCTTTTAAGTTATATAAGATATCTAATATAAAAGCTAAATTTGATTTTTATTTTAAATCTAAGAAAAAATTAAAAGTTGAACTCTCTTTTGGTTCTTTTTCTTTGGATAAAAGTTTTAAATTTGTTTCACAATCAATTTTTGTTGTGATATGTTCTAAGTCTATATAAAATTTTGAAAATCCCATTGAGTTAAGTTTTGATATTTTTCTCATTAATGAGAAATCTTTTGTTGAGAATGTTTCTGAAATCTCTCCATTTTGTCTAAAAATAAATTTTTCACCTCTTTGAGAGCTTACAAAATCCTCTTTTTTTAGAAGTGGATGTGGAGCTCTTGATACAAATAGTCTAATTTTAGCAAAAACAGGAACAATAAGTGAATCTGAGAATCCTTTTTTTGAGATATCAGTAAGCTCATCTGATGTTCCCTCATAAGAAAACACAGACTCTTTTACACCTTTACTATTAAAAAAGTTAATTGTTTGATGATTAAGTATATTTATCTGAGGTCCAGAGATAAGAGAAAGTCCTGTTATGTTTTTAAGAAGTTCAAGAGTTGCTAAAGAGGTAATTTCAAACTTTTTAACCCCCATTTTAAGTAAGAAATTCATTTTATGCTCTAAATCTCTCCAATTTTTTTCAAAAATGGTTGCAGGAAAAGAGAACCAAACCAATTTCCAATCATATTTATTTATATTTTCAAGATTTTTATCATTTGCAATTAAAATAATCTCTTTTTTTTGAAATCCAGATGTCAAAGGGATATATCTAAAATCAGATAATTTTATATAGAACACTCCAAAAGTTTTACTATTTTCATCATCTCTTTTTCTAGGATTAACTTTGTTTTGATTTGAGCTATGATTTTTTACAATTGGTTGTGGAAATGGTTTAAGTTTTATCTTTTTTAGTTCAAAATCAGGAATTTTAGATGACCATTTTTTACTTAAAGCAGTTTCCAAGATATAAACTAAATCCCCTTTTTCGACATTTAAGTCACCATCATGAGGAATTTTTACGAATTTACCATTGGTAGATTCAGTTTCTCTATTTTTTTTGTGTTGGTTTTCATGAAAACCATTTTTTTCTCTTAATTCAAAACTACTTTTATCTAAAGATATAAGCTCTTTCACTTTAATTGTTGATGTTGTATCTTTTTGAGGTGAGTGAATACGGATTCTTGAATTTTTTTCTAAATTATCTGTTAGTTCAAGAGTTAGTAGACCATTTTTAAACTCTTTTACCTTTCCAATTGAGTTTCCATAAACTCCCGATTGAAATGGTTCTGTTATATTTTCAGGAGATGAAGATGTGTAGAAGCCATAACTCTCTCTTCTTGAAACAACAGAATTTAAAATCTCCAATGCAACCCCTTTAGCCTCCTCAAAATTATTTAAATTATCCAAAAGATATCGGTATGCTCTTGTTACTTGATATACAAACTCTGCTGATTTCATTCTTCCTTCGATTTTTAGGGCATCAATACCAGCTTCAACAATTTTATCAAGAATATCAATTGTATTCATATCTGTAAGAGAGTATAAATAACCCTCTTTATCACCTTGAAATCGAAATTTTCTTCTACAAACTTGAGCACAAAGTCCTCTATTTGCACTTAATCCACCCAAATAGGATGAAAAATAACAACTTCCACTTAAAGCATAGCACATTGCACCATGAATGAAAGTTTCAATCTCTATTTTAGGTACTCCTTTTTTAATACTAATAATCTCTTCGAGTGTTAGATGTCTATCTGGAACAACTCTTTTAACTCCTAAGTCTTGAAGAGCTTTCACAGAGAATCTATTAAATGTTGACATCTGTGTTGAGGCATGAATTTCTATTTTTTTTGAAAAAATTCCCTGTTTTTGAATTAGATTAAGCATTCCTAAATCTTGAATAATAACTCCATCAGGAGAGATATCATTAAGAAGTTGTAGAAAATCAAAAAGTGTAGTTAATTCTCTCTCTTTTATAAGAGTGTTAAGAACAACAAACATCTTTACATTGCTTTTTTTTAAAATATCTCGAATTGAGTAGAGTTCTGAAATGTTAAAATTTCCTGCTTTTCCACGTGCATTAAACTTTTGGTATCCTAAATAAACAGAATCTGCTCCTGCCTCAACTGCTGCATATAAATTTTCTGCTTTTCCAACAGGTGAAAGTAGCTCTGGAACTCTATTTTTTTTATCATTCATGAAAAAAATCCTTAAAAACATTAAAACATCTTATTATACATATTTAACAAACAAAAAAACATTAGAAAATATTTTTTTTATAAAAAACAAAAAATAGTTTTTTTTATTGCAAATTTTTTAAATTGTGATAAAATAGTATATTAATTTATAAGAGGACAAAAATGGATTCTAAAATACTTCAACTGTTAAATGAGGCATCATTTACACTCTCTGTTTTAAAACAGCAGGAAAACATTGAAAATATTTGGTTAAAGGAGCAAATTAAAGTTATTGAAGATTTAGTGAAACAGATTAATAGGCTTGAAGAGGATAGTTCTGTAATTTATAGTAACACAAAAATCTCAAAAAAAACACGTGATGAGATTCATGAAGAGGCAAAAAAGCTATTTAAAGAGATTAATTTTCGAATTAAACTTGATAAAAATCGTAATTTAAAAGAGTATTTTCCAAAAAATCTATCAGAGACCGTGATAGATAAAAAAACATTTTTAAGATCTTTTGAAAATATTCAATTAAAGTTAAACAATGAAACATCAGAAACTTTATTATCATTTAAAGATAGAGTATCTGATATGGTTAAGAGTTTAAAAAATATTGATGATAGTTTAATTAATTTAGATTCAAACAGAGAGTTAAAGAACATTGATAAAAATCTTTTATATGAAAAGTTTGAGATTGAGTATAAAAGATTAAAATATATCTTAAAAGCAATCTATTTAGGTACAAAAGTAAATGATTCAATGTTTTATATGAAAAAAACTGTTAGAAAGCAAAAAAAAGATTTAAATATAACTGAATAAAAACATAAAGTATCATTTTATGATTTCATATTTTATATTTTTTTCTTAAAATAATAAAAACAAGAAATAAATATCCAGTTTTAACCTTCTGAATATTAAATTATTTTTTCTTTTTATAGTACAATAAAGTAAAATATTAATTTATGATTTCATATTTTTAGTTATATACATACAAAACATGTTTTATGATTTCATATTTTATATTTTTTTCTTAAAATAATAAAAACAAGAAATAAATATCCAGTTTTAACCTTCTGAATATTAAATTATTTTTTCTTTTTATAGTACAATAAAGTAAAATATTAATTTATGATTTCATATTTTTAGTTATATACATACAAAACATGTTTTATGATTTCATATTTTATATTTTTTTCTTAAAATAATAAAAAACAAAAAATTAGTAGAAGGTTTTAATTTGCTGAATGTATTATGAGAAAAAATTTTGAATAACAACAACTGTTTTTTCTTTCTCTATATCATTATTATTGCTATTTTTATTAATAGAATCTGTTTTAGTTTTTAAAACTAACTGTAATTCATCATTAATGTTCTCAATTTTCTTTTCAAAATCTTTCTTAATCTCATTTAGTTGCTCTTTTGTGATTCTGTTTTCCATTCTTATTTTTAAATAGGATAAAGACTCTTCAATATCTTTTTTTAATGTAGTTGAATCTGATATTCTATGCTTTAAATATTGTAGTTCTGTTTCAAAGTCTGAAACTAAAACAAATTTTTCAGAACCAGATTTAACATCAAATTTTGATATTTTAGAATATATTAACTCTACACTACTACTAATTAGTGATATATTTTTTTCATTTTTATCAATTCTATCATTAACAGATAGAATTTTATTTTCAATAATCTCTAATAGTGTATCTTTAGGAATTATTTTACTCTCTAAATCCTCTGTAAATTTTAGTAAATCTTCATCTGTGACCCAAGTTTTTAAAACATATCCCTCAATATCACTAATCTCTTTTTTAATAGAGCTAAATTTTTCATCTAAACTATCAATTACAGATAATTTATTCTCAATACTCTCTATTTTCTCTTTAAAAATAGTTTCATTATTGGTGATATCATCAATTTTAGTTTTTATAGAATTAACTTCATTATCAATTAATACAATTTTTTCACTAAAATTATTTTCATTAACGCTGTTTTCATGATGAAAGTTTTCATTTTTGTTACCGTTAATTAGTATAATCATGTTATTAATTTTTTTATCAAATTGTTCAATAAAAGAGTTTATTTTATTCTCTAAATAATCGGATTTTTTAGAGTTTTCTAATTTATCAACTCTTTCAATTAATTTATCTATTTTTGAGTTTAAAGCTTTAAAACTCTCATCTAACTTTGATATTTTTTCTCTCTCTGGTGCAAAAAGTTCAACTGATTCATTTTTTAAAAAATCTTTCATTATAACTTTTAATTTTACACTATCAAAATCGGATAAACTATGACTATCTCCCTCTTTTTTAAGAATTTTATACTTTATTTCATTTATCTCCTCCTTAAAAATTTTAAACATATCTGTCTGTTTATTCTCAATGCTCTCAATAAGAGCTTTAATATCATTGATTGTTGCCATAAATCCTCCTAATAAAAATCAAAAAATAGATATTAATCTTTTCTTTAGTTAAAATAAAATCAAAAAACAGATATTAATCTTTTCTCTAGTTAAAATAAAAAAGATTACTCTATTTTTATTTCATTTTACTTGCTTTTCTATCAATAATTTTTTTTATTTGTGATGATGATAAACTCAAAAATTTCTTTAGATTCATCTCTGAATCACCTTTTGACAAATATTCAATTATTATTGACTGATAATCTGGATAGTGACGAAAATCATGAAAGATTTTTTCAAATTTTGGATATTTTATTATGATTATATTTTGGTAGAAATTATAAAAAAGCTCCATAAATGATGTTTTTTTATTAAATTCAACTCTGTTTATAATCATTTTTTCAAGAGATGTTTTAATTTCGTTCACCCAAGAGAAATCTATTTCCTCTAAGTTTAAATCTTTTGTCTCTAACTCTGTTGCTTTTCTATAAAAAATCTCTTTATTAACTTTTGTTTTAATATAATAAAAAATTATAGAATTATCTTTAATAGTAAAGATAGCCCGATACTCAACTCTAATATGCCTTCGATAAACAGATGTACTTCCACCAACTTTTTTATTTTTTTTATGCTCTCCAGACTTAAATTCATTATTAATTTGAACTCCTAACTCATAAACCTCCTCTAATGGCATCTCTAAATCACTCTCTTTTTCAAATTTATCCCAAATTAATATCTTACACATCTCCTCCTCCAGAAAATATACTATTTGCTAACCTATTTATTACTTATAAAAACTTAAATAATACTGCTCATCTTTATTAGATTCTATATTTTATCAAAATATTCTAAATATTCGTCTAAAAATCTATTCAATTTTACCTAATTTATATAATTTTTCTATTTTTATAAAAAATATAGCTCTTACTCTATATCTAAAATCTCTCGCTCTATTTTTTTCTCAATAAAATCAACTTTCCTAATAAGATAATTATAGCCAATAAGATGCGGAATTGCAACAATCAGACCACCTATTGTTGTTAAAAGGGCAGTTGATATTCCTCCAGCAAAAAAAGATGGATCGTTTCCCTGAAGTGAAAGTTTCTCAAACGAGTCAAAAATTCCTAAAACAGTACCAAGTAATCCTAAAAGTGGTGAAACTGTTGCAATTGTTTTTATTGAGTTTAATCCACGCTCAATAGAGAATATAAATAGTTCTAATTCACTTTTTTTACTGTTTTTAGAAAAATTTATAAACTTTTCAACATATAATAGTAGATTTTTTTTTACATGAATTAATGTAATCCACTTCCAAACAACTGTTGTTAAACCAATAATGCTTAATCCTAAAAGGATATACATTATTACTCCACCTTTTTCAAAATAGTTAAGAATAGTCAAACATTCCTCAATAAATTTTAAAATATTTTAATAAACAAATGACTCAAGAGAGAATTTTGATTGAGGAATTGCAATCTCTTTATCATTTTCAACAAAAGTTTCAAACTCAACCATCCATAAATCAGGACAAAATGTTCTTATTAAAATTGTTGTATTCTGCTTATCTGGTTGAGACTGATAGGAAACTTTGATACAATTTTTAATTGTATCAGGACCAAATTTAAAAGAGGCATCAATATTTTCAATTGTTGCAATCTCAATACCTTTATCTGTTTTATTAACCCAAGTGATACCTTTTTCAATTGGATATTTTATATAATAAAAACTATCACCTCTAATTCCAAATTGGTCAATAGTATAACTTTGATCCTTACTATCTTTGTATGATTTATCATTTTTTGTGGTGATAGATAACTCTATCGTCCGTTTTTCACCAAGAAGTTCCCCTTTATATCTCCAAGCAGAACCCTCTTTTGCTTTAATTAGAGTTGAACCTAAATCTACACCAGTTTTTTTTGTTTGAGAATCTGTTGAACAACCAAATAGTAATAAAACAGTAAATATAAATATAACTTTAACCACAAAAACCTCCAAGCTAAAATTAGCATGGATATAGTACTATAAATTTTTCTCTATTTCAACTAAAGAAAGAGTTTATATTTTCTTTGTAATGGGATTTACAACTATAAATATATATATTTTTATCATCTAAACTATATATAAGACGATGTTCATCATTTATTCTTCTACTCCATAATCCTCTTAATTCATGTTTAAGTGGTTCTGGTTTTCCTATTCCATCATTTCCATTTCTTTCAATATCTTTTAATAAATCATTTATTTTTTTTAAGATTTTTTTATCTATTAGTTGCCAAAATAGGTAATGTTCCCACGATATTTGAGAGAATATTTTATTCATAAGAATCCAAATAATAAATCATAATAACTTTATAAATCAATCTCAATAAGCTCTTTCATCACTATTTTGCCCTCTTTTATTTGTTCAATTGATTCTAATAGTTCATTATAGGAATCTATATTTTTTCTTACAAAAATATTTTCCATTATATTATTATACTCTTCCTCTGATATTATAACAACATTTCCACCACTCTTTCGTGTTACTATAATGGTTTCAAAATCATTGTTAGCAATATCACAATACTCTTTAAAATTCTGTCTTGCATTTGTATAATTTGTGGCAATCATGAACACCTCCTGTACAATATAATGTACAGTATTATTATGATTTAATTTATATTTTTTGTCAATAAAATATTTTTTCTCTTATTTTTATATTTTGATAAAAAAAATGATGTAAGCAACTCTCTATTGACTCATTGATAAAAAAAATGGTATAAGCAACTGTTTTTATTGGGATACTCCCAATACTGGGGAAGCGAGTGAGATTCTCGCACTGTTGCGCAACAGTAATGGCAAATGGTTGCCTAAGTCTGGATACCAGCTCTTGTAAACCTTCGCATTTTGAGGCACAAGATTGTATATCTCTATTTTTCTTCTATATATTCTCTTTTTAAACTCAAATTTTGAGACTCAAATAGATGAAATCATAATTCAGGACACAATATCCACCTCAAAAAAAAATGAGAAAACAGAAAGAGAAAAACTTGAAACAACAGAGAGTCAAATTCAGAGGTCTGAAAAAATATTTATTCGTCAATCAGGTGGAGTTGGTCAACCTATAAAAATATACTATCAAGGAGTTCAAACACATCAACTTGATATGGAGATAAATGGATTCTCTTACAAAGTTCCATCAATTATATTAACAGAGATTCCCTCATTAGGTGGAATAGTTTTCTCTGATGTTAATATTGAGAACAGTAAAATATCTCTCACTCTTCCAAAAGAGAATCAATTTAATTTTGGAGTTGGCTCTTGGGGAACAGTAAAACAGGGTAGCAATTTTTACGACAAAAATAGTGGAATATCTATTGGTGGAACAGTTTTATACTCAAATAATAGTTTTAAATATGTTGATTTTCATAATAAAAGTAGAGTTAGAAAAAATAATCAAGTTGGAGATATATCACTCTACTC
This sequence comes from Anaeromyxobacter dehalogenans, assembly GCA_020718465.1. GTDB lineage: Bacteria > UBP6 > JAFGXH01 > JAFGXH01 > JAFGXH01 > JAFGXH01. Next base: position 20,712 of record DYRY01000023.1, read on the forward strand.
AACATTTGATTATGGTTTAGATAGTTCACTTATATATTTTAATTTAAGCTTAAGAGGTGCTCCAGGTTCTAGCCAATTTGAACATTTAGAATCAGATTCAAACAGAATAAATCTTCTTGTTGCATCAAAAAAAAGTTTCAAAAAAATAGAATTAAAGGGAAGTTATAATTTTCGTCAATTCCGATATTATGATGGAGAGCCACAAATTCTTGGTTTAAATGAGATAGAATCTAATTTACAAATAGATGATTTTCTACTAGAGGCTAAATATAAAACTGATTTATCCGATTTTTTTGAGGGGGGTTTATCTCTTAATGGCGAGTTTTACTCTGGAGAGTATCAAGAGAGTAACTCTAAAAAAGTTGAGAAATCTCAATTTTATCCTAAAGTATTATTTTTTGGTAATGGCTACTTTTTTGATGACTATTTAGAGATTTCAGCTCAATTTAATATTTTATATAATAAAACACTCTATTTTTTACCAAAAATAGAAATAAAACTAGATTTAGAACCATTTAAAATATCATTTTTACTTTCTGAAAATATTAGAAATCCCTATTTTGAGGAGCTATATTTTAGATCTGATGGAGTTCGAGGCAATTCTAATTTAGTTGCAGAGAGTTTTAAAACAGCTGAACTATCAATAAAATTTAAAAAATCGGTAGTAGATATTGATTTAAATCTTTACTATAAAAAAATTGAGAATGAGATACTATTTTTACCAAAATCATTCTCACTTTTAGCTCCTGAAAATATAAAACCCTCTTTTGCAACAGGTGGTTCAATTAAATTTAATATAAAGCTAAAATATCTATCATTAACACAAATGAGTTCATATCAAATTCACAGATTTCAGGATGAAACTACTCAACTTCCATACTCTCCAAAATGGATAAACAAAACATCAATATCGCTAAAGTATTGGTATCTTAAATTTGATATAGATAGATATCACTCAACATCATACTATAACAACATATTTGAAACTGACGAGATATCTGCAAAATCAAGATGGAGTAGCTCTTTTAGCTTTCATAAAAAAGATTTTGGAGCTACAATAAGGTGTGAAAATATATTTAACTCATTAAATCACTATGACACACTACACATGCCTCTTCCATCAAGAGGTTTTTTTGTTGATATATTTATTAAAAATTAATAATTCTCTATATATTTTAGAGAGAAAAATTTGTTTATTTTTGGAGGTTTTATGAAAAAATTTATGATTTTCACCATCTTATCACTCCTATTTTTGGGTTGTGTAGAGGAGAGTGAGAAAAAAAGCTGTGAAGATTTAGTTTGTGGAGAGTGGGAAATCTGTGATGAAGCAACTGTAAGTTGTAAAGCAAAAGAGTCAAACTGTTCAAGTGATAATGATTGCTCTTATGGTACTTGTGATTCAACAGAGCATATTTGTAAATTGAATATGGATGCAGTTTCAACATTAAATATTCCCGCTGGAACTTATGCAAATGAGATTATTTATAATGATAACTCTCTATATATTATAAACTCTGGTGATAATAGTGTTCAAAAAATTGAGTTAACAGATGGACCAACAAATCACAATCCATTTATATCCTATCCAATTGGAAGTAATCCATACTATACAACAATTAAAGATGGAAAAATCTATACAGCAAATTTAATGAGCAATAGTTTCTCTGTTACTGATTTATTAAATCCAACTAACACAACAACAATATCACCAAATAGTGAAGATAATACTATTTTGTTATCACCAGAGGGTATTGCTGTTACAGAAAATTATATATATATCACTAACGATACAAATAGATACTCTCTTGATGGGGATGGTTTTATATCTGTTTTTGATATAAATAGTTTAGAGTTTATAACAAAAATCAATACAACACAGAAAAATCCACAATATATTTTCTCAATACAAGATAAAATATATGTTGTAAACTCTGGTAAGGGTAGTTTTAATAATGATTACACTCTTTTTACACCTCAAACAGAGTCAGGAGTAGATATTATTGATTCAAAAACAAATCAAATAGTTAAAAATACTCCATTTTTAAAGGATGGTTCTCCTCTTTCAGGAGCTATCAATAACTATTATATATCAACAGATAACTCAAAAATCTATTTTGGTAGTGGTTCTGCAAGTGAGGTTTATAGTTTTGATATTGAAAAAGAGGAGTTTACTGATGAAACAATGGTAATTTCACAATCAACAGATACAAATGCTCTTATTAATGTTTTTGAGAAAGAAGGGGTTGTTTTTGCAATAAATTTTAACACAGACACAATTTATCTTTTTCAAAATGAAACACTTTTTGCATCAGCAACTCTTAGAGATGATGAATTTCTTGAGGGAGCCCAAGATTTTGCTTATGATAGATTAAATAATCAACTCTATATTCTTTTTGGCATTTCATCAAAAATCAGAAAAATCGATTTAAATACTCTTTAAAATCTATTTTATTAAATTTTTTTTATTCTGTTTTTATAAAGAAAAAAAGTTTTATTCTGTTTTTATAAAGAAAAAATAGAATATTAATACTTGACAACTTATGAAATAAATATTAATGGATTCTTTTAGTTTGGAGTTGATTGTGAGATTAGCTGATAGTTGGATAGATTATAAACTTATTGATTCTGGTAATGGTGAAAAACTTGAGCAATGGGGTGAGTATACTCTTGTGCGACCAGAACCACAGGCGATTTGGCCACTTCAGGGTGATGAGAGTTTGTGGAAAAAAGCGGATGCTCATTACTTTAGAAGTAATAAAGGGGGAGGTTACTGGGAGTATAATAGAAAAATACCAGAGAGCTGGATAATCAACTACAAAAATTTAAATTTTAAGATAAAGCCAATGGGATTCAAACATACAGGAATTTTTCCTGAACAGGGTGTGAATTGGGATTGGATGATAGATAAAATAGAGAAAGCAGATAGAAAAATAGAGGTTTTAAATCTTTTTGCATATACAGGTGGAGCTACTATTGCTTGTACCTCTGCTGGGGCATCTGTTTGTCATGTTGATGCTTCAAAAGGGATGGTTGGTATGGCAAGTGAGAATTTAATTTTATCTAAACTACAAAATAGTTCTGTTCGCTGGATTACTGATGATGTTTTTAAATTTGTTAAACGTGAAATTAAAAGAGGAAAAAAATATGATGCCTTTATTTTAGATCCACCATCTTATGGGCGTGGACCAAATGGTGAAGTTTGGAATATTGAAACTGATTTATATAATCTAATAGAGAGTATAAAGGAGCTTTTTTCTAATAATCCTCTTTTTATGGTGGTGAATACATACACTGCTGGTCTTTCTGGAACTTTATTAGAGAACATAATGAAAGCCTCTTTAAAAAAATCGGTTGGTGGTTTTGTATCTGCTTCTGAAATCGGATTAAAACAGAAATATGGAGAGATAACTCTTCCTGGTGGAACAACAGGAATCTGGAATAAATAATTTTAAAAATAGATTAATTCTTAATGGTATTATATTTTTTTTGTTATTCATATTTAACAAAACATTTTTTTAATAGTTATTATTTTGTTTTAAATACTCAATCATCTCTCCAGCAATACTTAAATTTGGTGAATGATTAGGAAGATTATCAAATGAAAACCAATCTGCTTCAAGTATTTCTGATTTATCAATAGAGATTTTTTGAGAATCATCTCCATCTGCAAAATATCCAATCATAATTGAGTTTGAAAATGGCCAAGGTTGAGATTTATAATATTTTATATTAGTAATATCTAATCCTATTTCCTCTTTTACTTCTCTTTTTACTGCCTCTTCAAATGTTTCACCAATCTCAACAAAACCAGCAATAAGAGAGTAGTAATTTATTTTTCTATTATGTCCTTTTGCAAGAAGTATTTTATTTTTACAAGTTATTGCAACAATAACAGCAGGAGATATTTTGGGATATATAACATTTTCACAATTTTTACAAATCAATGCACGTTCAGTATCTTTTTTTTCTGTTTTCTCTCCACATCTTCCACAGAATTTATTATCTCCATACCAATTAAAAAGTTGATGCCCAACATTTCCAATCCAAGCAATCTCTTTTATAGAGTTATATCTTAAAGCAAAAATATCTTCCCACTTAAAATCATTACTCAAATCAAAAGTTTCATAAACAATAAAACAGCTATTTTCATTTAATGAAAAAGCAAAAGTAAAATTATTAAAAGCAATTAGATTAATTAAATCTTTTTTTTGAGGAATTATAAAACTACTATTATATTTCACTAATAGAATAGAGTTATTTTTATAAATTAAAATGAAGTCATCATCTTTGATATCTTGACTATTTAAATATCTGTTGTTAAAAACATTTGGATATATTTCATGTAACATTTTTCCTCATATAATAAAAAAAAGGATATTATCACAACATTAAACTCTATTCAATAAACAAGTTTATATAATATTTTTATATTTAAAATTTTTTTTTTGAGTAGAAATTTATTTTGTATTATATTTTTTATTTGACTATCTTAAAAAAAAACATAGCTTAAAACTAAATATTTAAACTCATTCTGGAAGAAACATAGTTTAAAACTAAATAT
>DYRY01000155.1 GCA_020718465.1 Anaeromyxobacter dehalogenans
CATGAAAACATGTAAATATATAGCGGATTTCATTTTCCACTACATGAAAACATGTTTCAAACTACATTCTACGATTTGCAGGTACATGAAAATAATTTTTTAATATATATCACTACATCCAGCGGATTAAAACCGGCTGTTCATTTAAAAATCAATATGTTTTTTATTACTATAAACAAAAAAAATATACATGTAACGTCTTTTATTAAGTTCTGAATTACGATTTTATGACTTTCAGGAAAAACTACACTCAAAAAAAATGAATATAACAGAGTTTCAACTATTGAGATTAATTTGAAAATTAAAAACTACTTTAAATGCTCAAGATTTATATCTGGATTTGCTTTTATAATGTCATCAACAGCAACTTCAATAAGAAAATAACAATCATTCTTCTTTGATATCCAATTTTCAATAGGATAAACATTTGACAATTTCATTTTTGTTGCTTTTACATTTGATTGAACTAAAAAAGATATTTTTGAAAGCGATGAACTATATGCCTCATTACAAGTCATATCTATATCTCCAACATACTCTAAACTTGATACAAATCTTATAACTTTTTTTCCATTATCATTTGTGTAAACTCAATCTTTTAATCTTGAAATCCAAGAGGATGCTCCACCAAAAATATTAAAACTTAAACCTAAAGTTAGCAGTAAAAAGATAATTTTTTTCATAAAACATCCTAAAGAAAAAGAAAATTACTCTATTTTGTTTATAAAATCTCTTAAAGAAAAAGAAACTTACTCTATTTTTTCAAAGTAAATTTAGTTGTTTTGATATATTTCTCAAAATCAATCTCAATATTTTTATGGATAGAGATGATTTCACCATTTTTTATAGAAATAATTGACTCTCCAAAGCCACTAAATATTTTATCGCTTGGGAATGGCTCTCGAATCTCAATATTTTCAACTATTTTTATAATTTTTTCACTATTTTTGTAGCCCAAAAATTTAATCCACCGTTTTATAACTATTTCATCATTTGATTTGGAGGTGGTTATAGTCTCATCGCTCCAAATCTCACCAACATGAATAGTTTTTTGTGGTATTTTTATTTTGTAAAAAAGGGAATCTATAAAAAAATAGTCTGTAAACTCATTAGAGTTGATATAGTTTAACTCTTTTTTTAGAATTTTCTTTATGTTTTTATTTGAAAATCTCTTTTTATTCAAAATCTGTTCACTCGATATCTCTGAAAATATCACTCTATTATCTAAAAAGTTTTTTTCAAGCTTTCCATTTAGATTTGTGACAAGTAAATCTGATTTTGATTGTTGTTTATCTATGAAATTTATCTCAAACTTTGTTTTGCTCTCTGGATAATTGATTGTTGTTGATTCAAAATTTGATTCGATTTCATATCTTTCGTGCTGATAAAACCACTCTTTTAAAGAGAAAGAGAGGATTAGAAAAGTAATTAGCATAAAATCCTTAATTTTTGTATGAAATAAGCTATTTTATTTTGTAAAATAAAAATTTTACAACTTTTTTTTGTAAAAAACCTTTTTTATAACTCAAAGTGTTTCAAATATTTTTTTAAAACATTCTCAATAATTTTTAGATTAATTGGTTTTGTAACAAAATCATCCATTCCAGCATTAATACAATGCTCCTCTTCATCACTTAAAGCTCCAGCAGTAAGTGCAATAATTGGAGTATGTCTTTTTGATATTTTTTCAAACTTACGAATCTCAATCGATGCCTTAACACCATCCATAACAGGCATCTGAATATCCATAAATATGATATCACACCTTTTTTTTGATGAAGTTGTAAATGCCTCCAGCCCATTTTTTGTTTCTAAAATCTGTGCAGTTGGAATAATTCTTAAAATAATTGTTTTCAAAAGAAGCATATTAACATTATTATCCTCTGCAACTAAAATAATTGGAGCTCTTTGATGTATATATTCCTGATCATCTTTGTTAAAACTACTTAAAACTAAATTTTTTGATGTTTTTTCTGAAAAATTAACACTGTTTCTCTCTTCTAAATTATTTTTAATATAAAATTTCTCTTCATTTTTTAAACTTCCCTCGCCATGTAATAAAAAAAGGTTGGGGGAGAGGGTTGTTTTCTCAAGTTTTAGAGAAAAGTTACCATATTTTTCACTATCTTTATTGGAATCTACATTTGAAAATTCTGAAGTTTCATTTTTTTTGAGGTTGGATTGTTCACTTAACTCCTCTGTTTTAATTGATTTGAGATACTCAAGGAGTTCGCTTGACTTTATTGGTTTTGTTAAGAAAAATCTTATATCTAACTCCTCATCTCTATTCATTGCATAGAAGTTTTCAGAGGAGCTATGAAGAAGAACAATCGGTTGCTCTTTAGAGTTTACTCCTAACTCCTTTCGGATAATCTTAACACTCTCAACACCATCAAGATATGGCATGTGGTAATCGATTAAAATAACATCAAAACGGTAACCTTTTCTAAGTAAACTGATTCCTGAGAGTCCATTATCAACTCCAACAAACTCAACACCCCAATATTTTAAAATATGCTCTAAAATAACTCTATTTGTATCATTATCATCAATAACAAGAACTTTTTTTATATCATTAAGTTGAGCTCTTTTATAGTTTTTTGAGTATTGATACTCTGTTGTAATTGAAAATTTAAACACAGAACCAAATCCCTCTTTACTTAAAAGCTCAATTTTACTTCCCATAAAGCCTGCAAGCATGTTAGAGATGATTAATCCTAATCCACTTCCACCATATTTTCTTGTTGTTGATGAGTCTGCTTGTGAAAAAGCTTTAAAAAGTTTACTTTGCTTCTCTTCACTTATCCCAATTCCTGTATCTCTTATGGTAAAAAAGAATTTCCCTATCTTCTCATCAATTTTTTCAAAGGATATCTTTAGCTCAACTTCACCCTTTTCTGTAAATTTAACACCATTACTCAAAAGATTTATCAAAATTTGTCTGATTCTTACAGGATCAACAAGAGCATATTTAGGAATATCGGGCTGAATATCCAAAAGAAACTCAAGCCCCTTCTTAGATGCCTGAAAATTAATGATATCTGTCACTTGCTCTGATAAAGATATAATATCTGTTTTAATTGGCTCAAGTTCTAATTTACCAGCCTCAATTTTTGAGAAGTCAAGTATATCATTAATTATACTAAAAAGTGATTCTGCAGAGGAGTTTATGTTGTTCACATATATCTCCTGATTTTTATCAAGCTCCGTTTTCTTTAGAAGGTCTGAAAAACCTATAACTGCATTAAGAGGAGTTCTAATTTCATGACTCATATTTGCTAAAAATTGAGATTTAGCTTTGTTTGCTGCCTCTGCACGCTCTTTTTCTGATATAAGTTTTCTTTCCAAAGAGATTCTTGTTTTAACATTTATCAACATTTTCGAGAAAAGCTCAAAAAGAGTTCTCTCTCGCTCTGTGTATCTGTTATATTTTTTAACTGAATTAAATCCTAAGAACCCAAGACAAATATCTCCATCCATAATTGGAACAGATATTAAACTCTTCACCCCTTGAGACTCTAAAATCTCTCTAACATTACTATTCGATGGTAATTTAGATATATCATATATATATACAGCCCTTCCCATCTTATGTTCACTCACCCAATCAGTAATTAAATTTAAATCTATGTTTTGCAAATTACTAATTTGTGGAGATATATCTGATGCACACCATTCATAAGTATTACTGCATATACTTTTATCCCAATCATACTCAAAAATATAGGCTCTATCGGCATTTCCAAAAATAGCAAGAGCTGCAAGAGATTCATTAATTGAACTTGAAAGCTCCTCAATTGGTAAATTTATATAGTGAGAGGCAATTGTTGTTAAAATAGTCTGCATTTGAGACTGAATCTCTAGTTTTTTCTCTGTTTCAACTCTTGAGAATGTATCTGCAATTATGTTTGATAATATTTTTATAAAATCTATTTGAGATTTTTCCCATTTTTTATAGTTTATAACACTATCATAACCAAAAAAACCAGTTAATCTCTTATTAGAGTATATTGGAATTGTTAAAAGAGATTTTATACTCTGTCTTGAAAACTCTTCTCTCTCTTTTTCTGCCTCAATTGGTAAATCGTTTGTATCATTTATAAAAATATATTCAGAATTTAGTATTCTCTCTCTCCACCAAAGAAGTTGATCTGTTGGAAAGTTTTGAAGAGTATCTATCTGAGACTCAATATTCTCTCTACACCACTCATGTGTGTTTGTCATGAGACTATAATCATCTGAAAATTTAAAAATATAGCCTCTATCAACCTCAAAAAAAGTGGTTGTTTTTTGAAGCATCAAATTAATTGTGTTATTAATATTGTTACTATTTGATTTTATAAATGAAGAGGATATATCTGTTACTAATTTTTGTAAATCACTTAAGTAATCTATCCTTTTTATATAAACATCCTCAATAGTTTTTACAACACTCTTTGTAAATATATAATTTTTGCTACTCATAACTCTCCATCATTAAGCAATATTATCAAAAATCTACTTTAAATGCAAAAAATAAGAAAAAATATATTTCTTTTTGATTTTTTTTCTATTTAGTTGTAAAATGGTTATGTTTTTTTGGAGATAAAAATGAAGAAATATCTATTTTTAATGATTGCTGTTTTTATGTTCTCTTGTAGTGACAACACAAGTGATGATGTTGTTGTGACTGATTGTAGTTCACACTCCGATTGTTCAGTTGAGGAGTTTTGTAATCCAACAACAAAAAAGTGTGAAAAAATTAATAAGTGTAGTAATTGTAGAGATGACCAAATTTGTGATACAGCTACAAATAGTTGTATTGATTATGAATCAAAACTATGTCAAAGCTGTTCAACACATAGTGATTGTGGCACTGACTTATGTTTATCTTTAAAAAATGGTAACTTCTGTGGTTCTATGTGTAATGATACAATGCAATGTCCAGAGGATTTTGAGTGTAAAGAGCTTCTATTACCAAATGGTGAGTCTGCTGGAATCTCTCAATGCTCTCCTATCTCTGGAATTTGTAGTGAAGTAAACCCTTGTGATGTTGTTGATTGTGATGATGGTTATGTTTGTAATCCTACAACAGGTATTTGTGAGATTCTAAATGTTGAGTGTAGAAGCGATTATGATTGTCGTTTTGGATTCTATTGTGACTTAGAGACAAATAGTTGCAAAGAGAGAGTAGAGGATTGTGCTGAGGATACAGATTGTGAAAGAGGTGAATACTGCTCTCTTAATACAAATAGTTGTAAATCATCACAAGGTTACTGTAGAACTGATTGGAACTGTTTAGATGGTGAGAGCTGTTCTCTTGGTGTTTGTAAAGAGCAAACTAATAGATGTGAATCAAATAGAGATTGTCCAGAAAATATGGTTTGCAATTTAAGTACAGGAGTTTGTAGAGAGCAAACTAATAGATGTGAATCAAATAGAGATTGTCCAGAAAATATGATTTGCAATATTGAGATTGGTGTTTGTGAAGAACAAACTGTTGGATGTGAAACAGATGAAGATTGTACACTATTAGAGTATTGTAATCTTCAAACATTACGTTGTGAATCAAATTCATCTGGTTGTGAAAGTGATGAGCAATGTTCTGATGGATTAAGTTGTCAATTTGGTTACTGTACTGGATGTGAAACTGATTCTGATTGTCCAACTGGACAAAGTTGTAAAGATCTTTATGGTTTTATTAAATACTGTGCAGCTGGAAGTGGTGGTGAAACAAGATGTTTCAGTGATTCTCAATGTGAAGATGGAAAAAAGTGTGATGTTGCAAATGGTGAATGTTACAATGAAAATGGTGGCTGTGAAGTGGATGATGATTGTCGTGGTGATATGAGTTGCAACTCAACATTTAGAAAGTGTCAAGGTTGTGAAGAGAATAGTGATTGCTACACTGGTCAATACTGTTTAATGGGAACCTGTTTGGCTGGTCAAGGATGTGAAAGTAATGAGGATTGCCTTGTTTCTGGTCAAATCTGTTTAAACAGTGAGTGTGTTAGTTTCTAATTTTTCTTCTAAAATAAAGTAAATATAACTCATCTTCTAATATTTTTCTGCAATTATCTGTTTTTTATAGTAATAGTGAAGATAAGTTTTATATTAAAAGAAATAATTGTTTATAGTCTGTATGCTAATCATATACCAAAACATGTGTAGAGGGAGTAGTCGATATGCTAACCATATACCAAAACATGTGTAGAGGGTATAGTCGATATGCTAACCATATACCAAAACATGTCTAGAG
>DYRY01000024.1:0-17182 GCA_020718465.1 Anaeromyxobacter dehalogenans
GTAATTTTAAAATCTAAAAACATAAAAATCAATCTCTATTTTGTAATTTTAAAATCTAAAATCATGAAAATCAATCTCTATTTTGTAATTTTATAATTTTAAAATCTAAAATAATTAAACTCATCTTCACCACCCTGATTTGAATTTTAAATAATTATCAAAAATATTATCTTTTTTGTAATCTAAATGTAAAATTTCTTTATTTTCTTTGCTTAACTTTACCCACCCCCAAACCCCCTCCCAAGCGGGGGCTTCTAAATTATGCTTAATACTTATTATCTTTTAATAAAAAAATAAGTATTCCTAATTTTTTTTGTAATTATCTGTTTTTTCATAGTGGGTGGTGAAGATGAGATTAAAATAAATACTATAAAAATAACATAATAAAAAATATACATTAACTTCAGTTTGTTAAAATTTACTATTCATTAAAAAAAATCTTGATTATTTATATTGTTTTTAATTATAATAAATTTACTATCTTAGGAGGTTTATTATGAATTTTTCTTTAGAAAACATGAAAAAAAGTTTATATATGATTAAAAATGATTTATTAAAATTTAATGAAATAACTGTTAAAAATTTTGAGCTATTAGAGATAAAATTAAATGAGTATTTAACTCAAAATATTGTTGTAGTTCATGTAAAAAACTCTTTATCTGTAATAAATAAGTCTGAAAAAGATTTAAAACAAAAAATTAAATTTGTATTTCAATCTGTAATTAATGAATTACTATATATACATAATGCAGATATCAAAAAATTCTATTTTGGTGAAAAAAGTATATCTAGTTTAATATTAAATCTTGATAATATTGTTAATTTTTGTAATAAACTACTTAAAATGAATGAGGAGAGAAAAAAAAATGAGTTAAGTAGCTTTACTGATCAAATTACTGAAATAAAAAATGATGTTAATCTACATTTAAATTCAAAACTGCAACTAAAATCAAAAATTAAAAGTGATACAAATGTCCTATCAAAAATATTTGTTGAGGTAAAAGAAATTTTTAATATTTTAAAAAACTCAATAAAATATGAGTCAATTGTAAATAAATCTATTAACTTCAATTTATATTTTCCTGTAGCAAAAAAAGAGAAAAAAAATTCATTAGTTACAATTATTGATGAAATGAATTTTGATATTTTTATAAAAATATCAGAGATTCCTGAAGAGTTAAAAACAAGTAATATATTTAATGAGTGGAGTAGTGAACTTAAAAATCTTTTTTATAAAAAAAGAAACTCTGAATATGACTCATTTAAACTTGCAGATGAGTTTATTAATAATAAATATAAAAATTTAGATAGTTAAAATTTAAATTAATCACATCCACATAAAAATTTTTTCATCTATTAATTCATTTATTATTATATATTGTTCTTTAATTGTTTTTTATTTTTTTATTTATTTAAAGAAAAATATAGATAGTATCACTTATCAAAAAATTTATATTGTGGAAAATATATCTCATCCTCTGTTATAATTCCAGAAATAAGTGCATTTGGTGTAACATCAAAGGCATAATTTTCCGATTTTGAACGTATTGGAGCTGACTCTACACCATTAAATCGAGTAACTTCAGAATCATCACGAATCTCTATCTCAATTTCATCCCCTGTTATAAGAGATGTATCAAATGTTGTTTTGGGAGCTGCAACATAAAATGGAATATTAAAGTATGAGGCAACTATAGCTAGTTGAAATGTTCCAATTTTATTTGCACTATCACCATTTTTAGTTACTCTATCAGCTCCAACAATAACTGCATCAATTTGATGATTTTTCATTATTTGAGCTGCCATATTATCTGTAATAAGAGTATATGGTATTCTCTCTTTATGTAATTCCCAAGCAGTAAGGCGTGAACCTTGTAAAAGTGGTCTTGTTTCATCAACAAAAACATGTATATTTTTACCTTGACTATGAAGATATTTTATAACTCCTAATGCTGTACCAATTCCACCTGTTGCTAAAGAACCTGTATTACAATGGGTTAAAAAAGTGTAGTTATCTTTTTTATTAAAAAGAATCTCTGCTGCATTTTTAGCCATTTTAAGGCAAGATTGTTCATCCTCTTTATGAATTAAAATAGCCTCATTCTCAAGAGCATCCCTCAATTGATTAATTGTTATGATATTTGGATTCTCAACAACCCTATCTAATCTCTCAAGAGCATAAAAAAGATTTTTTGCTGTTGGACGAGTTTGATAAAAAGCATATCGAAGTTTTTTATAAAACTCAAGAAGTTCTGCAAGAGAAGAGGCTGTATGTGTATTAATTGCAGCTGATATACCATAAGCAGCAGCTATTCCAATAAGAGGAGCCCCTCTAACTTTAAGTTTTTTAATTGCATCTGTCATATCAAGATAGTCAGAATATACCTCATACTCCTCTATTCTTGGTAGAAGAGTTTGGTTTAAAACTTTTATCTCTGTTTTGTTGAATGTTATTGGTGAAAAAGTTGATTGCATATAAAATCCCCTTTTATATTTAGAAATTTAGAGTAAATCCTAAAACAGTTGCCTCTCCATTTGTAAAAAATATTGGCTTAAAAACAGTTTTTGTTTCCTGTTTTTCATTATATTTAGAAATAGACATAACAGGATATATAACATCAAAAAGATAAGTTGCAATTAAAATAGAGAATCCTGCAATCCCCATATAATGTTTTCCAGGCTCAACTAACTCATTAGATTTATTAGTTTTATTAATTCCATCCCAGCCATAAAAAATCATTCCAACTGCTGCACCTTCTAGTAAAAAGTTTACAATAGCAAGAGCTTTATGATCTGCATACCATAATCCAAGACCATTGATTGGAGTTAAACCTAAAATTAAAGCTGTTGATGTACTTTTAAGGTTTTCATCCTCAACTCCCATTTTTCTTAAAGCAGATGTTGCATATGAGCGTGTTTCTCCATCTGGATCCTCTGATTGAACTTTTTTTAGTGCAATAATAGCTTTTTTATTCCCTAACTCACCCAAAGTATTCACAACTTTTTTTCTAACAACAGAAGAGTCATCAATTAAGGCCTCAATTAAAGCATTAATTGAATTTTCAGAATCACTTTTTGATAAGGTTTGTGCAGCAATAGAGCGAGTGAACTCTGTTTTTCCTTTTTTTAAAATAACTATAATTGCCTCTTCAGCCTCTTTTTTTGATATGTAGTTTGAGAGTGCCTGAATTATATATGATTGAAGCTCTTCTGAATCAGTTTTGGTTAAAGTTTCAAGCAATACACTCATTGCAGAGTCTGTTTTGTATACACCAAGAGTTCTAGCTGCCTCCATCTGAATTTCAATATTTGAATCAGATTTTAGTAGTTCAATAATTTTAGGTTCAAGCTCTTTTTTAGACATTGCCTGTCTAATACCAAGTTTTTTCTGAATTAAATCAGATGAATCTAGCATTTCAGATATCTCTTGTGAAAAAAGTGACAATGAAAGAAGAAAAATTGTAAAAATTGCTAATAGTCTCATAAAAACTCCTTTTATATTTCAGTTTTACCAAATAAATAAAATATTATTAAAATCTGTTCTAAAATAGTATAAAACAACATAAATTATTGTACATTTATATCAATCCCTAAATATTTTTTAGGATCAATTTCATTATCTATTTTAGAAATATAGAGATCTAATCTAGCTTTTCCAATTATTGGAACAAGAACTTTAACCTCTTTTTTTATGTTATATTTATAGCCCTGCATGTATGAAAAAACACTATAACCAATACCTTTTACTGAAAGTTCAAATGTAAAAATATACTCTCCAGGATCTATTGAATTTGAGTAGAGTGTAATTTTTGAGTTTTTTAAACTACTAATTGGGATATTTTTGCCATTCATTTTTACATTTAAAGATGTAATCTCAAAAAATGATGAGCTTCTATTCTCAATTATAACATCAAGATGTGATGTTGATATATCATTATTAATAAGATTAACAGCCAAATTTTGAATCTGTTTATACTCTTCTTCAATATTTTTGCTAATATCATTCAAAATTTTATCATAATCATCTATTTTTTTAGTATAAATAGATATACTACTCTCTGTTTGGGTAAAAATAGTAAGAGTAAAAAAGATAAAAAAAATATATATGCAATTTTTCATAGAAACCCCCCTTTTTAATGATTCTATAATAGTGAAAAAATCATGTCAAGCTTTTCTTTATCGGAATATTTTAATTTTTAAAGAAAAATAGTAATATTTTAATTTTAAACCATTTTTTAGTATTAAAAAGAATTAAAAAAACAAAAAATTGATATTTTAACTTTTATATATTTTTTTTTTACAACAAAAAATTAAATATTTATAAATTGGTATTATCTTTGTAGTTGATTTTTACTATTTTTTAGAAATTATTTTTGTAGAATATTTAGTGATTTTTTAGAAATTATCTTTGTAGTAGTAGTAGAATGCTCTTATTACATCCATTGATTCAAATTTAGAATCAACCTGCCACCAATCACTATTTGTTGGATCATTTCCTAACGTTGCCATTTTTGCTTTAACCTGTTCAACCATTCTCCAACCAAGATTATAATCTGGTACAGATGGATCTCCATATTGAGCATAATTAAGAGCATAGTATGTTCTTTTTGTTTTAGGATCTACAACTTGGATATAGTCAACATCTTCAGTTAAATTAGCCCAATCTGGTTCATAATCATCACCACTTCCTTTTACAGATACTCTTGCAGCATCATAAAAGGAGCTTGCTAACCAGCTTGTATTAAAGAAACCAACAATTGAGAATCCAGCATATAAACGAGTTGTATATTGTGTATCTGGATCTAACAAAACTTTATTAGCATTATTAAATGCATCTTCATCTGCTTGTGTTAAAAACACAAGTGGACGTGGTTTAAATGTTAGATTAGAACCATTTACTTCAAAATATGGTGCATAAGCAGAAAAATCCTCTGCATATATTGAACTTAATAACTGTTGTGTCTCTTTTGGAAATATTGTATAAAAGTTAACTGCATATTTTTTCATTTGAGACTGAGAATCAACTCCTGTTGGAGCAAAATATGAGTCACCCATAAACATTAATGCAAAAATTTTATCATACAATACACCTTGAACAACAGGTTTATAGTAGTAGTTATAGCCTAAATCACCATCAAAAATATCTGATTCATATTTTGATGATTTTCCTGGATAAACTAGTGTTTCATCATTTGCAAGTGAACCTTCATATTTTTCATAATGAAGAACTGTTTTCACATTCTCATAATGAGTTCCAGCCTCACTCATTTTATAAAGTCCAGGCTCTGCTGCTTGTAGAACAGTACCAAAAAAGTTCATTGTCTCCATTTGACCAACTGCAAAATGTTGACCTTTTGTTGGGTCTGTGTAAAATGCTGAATCATTACGTTTAATCATTGATTCATAAACACTATATTTAAATTGTTGAGTCATATAGTAGAATTTATTCTGAACTCTAGAGATATATGACCATAAATCAAGTGCAAATAGTGCTTTTCCTCTTTTAAAATTACGAACAAAATAGAAGTTATTGTAATCATCAGATTGAGCTTTCATTTTTTCATAAAAATCGGCTCCCTCTGAAAAGCGATAACAATACCAACTATCTCCAACAGTTTCATCACTGCAAAAACCAAAAGGAACCTCAACATTAGAGATACAGGCTCCTTCATCACTACAGAAAGGTGTTGAACCAGAACAATCACTATTTACTTTACATTGAACACAGTTACCTTTTTTACCACAAATTGGTGTTGAACCTGAACATTGAGTTGTTGTTGAGCAAGCATTTCCTAAACGATTTTCAGGAAGAGTTACCCATTTTTTACTTCTCATAGCTGTTTTTAATTCAGTTGAAGAGGTAGAGTTTGTAAAATTAGTTTTAAGCATATATGGAAGGTGTGTATAATGATAATCACCACTTCTAAATGTATTGTAGTAATCTAAATTATAATTATCTCCATCAAAAACTTGAACTTGATCTCCATAACCATAATGAATTACTGCAACATCATAACTCCCAATTCCTTGTAAATCAGAGTTAGGTTTCATTAAATAATCCATAATAGATGTATACTGATACTCTCTTAGACCAGATTCAAACATCTCTCTTGTTGGAACTTTCACATACTCTGGTTGTAATTTTTTATTTGTATTGAGATCAGCTTGTTCAAATTTTAAATCCCAATATCCATCAAAAAAGTTTGTTGCATCTGCTGCAGAGAAGAAGTTATGACGAAGACCAATTGTATGACCAAACTCATGAACAGTAACAGCAAAGAAAACCTCTTTACGAATTGTTTCAATAATTTTATCTCTGCTTAAAGATTTAAGTCTATTTGCCCAAGATAACATACTATTATCAAGAAATGATGTCATCATAATAGTTTTTTCAGTAAGAATTTTTTCGAGCCCTCTTTGTTTAGTAAAACTATCTGGATTAAAAATTTCAGATGCTTTTACATTAAAATCACTATTATATAAAGCCTCATTTCCATTTGCAAAATATGTTTTCCACTGATTTTTAAGTGGTTCTGTCATTAAAACTGAGTCAAGAGGTGTGTTTTTAACTCTGCTCATTTTTGATGATAGTGTTTCCACTCCTGAAAAATCTCTTTGATTCAAGAAATTAGAGATTTTTGAGTAATTTCTAGCCATTTTATTACTAATATGTCTCTCAATACTCTCTGGAGTGATATTTGGTGATGTTGGAATATTATTAACTGTCTCAAGATACTCTGCTAAATATTTTCCTGAAATATAATCATCCATGGCAATTTCACCATTTAGAAGATCTATTATATCAAGAATATAAGTAACATAAGTTTCAAGTTCATTACCATAAACATTTGCAACAGCTTGAATAATTTCACCAGTCTCTATATCTTTTGCACTTGGACCATATCCAAGAGGTGAAGATTGTTGTGGATTTGCAATATAGTTAATAAAACTATATCTTAAATCCCCAATTTGAGGATTAAAATCAGTTTTTCCACAATATGATGAATCTCCATCTTTAACTGGATTATTTGGACATAATACTAAAATGTCATCAATTTCAGGAAGATATGAGCCACAAGGATTCAAAACATCTCTCTCTTTTGAAAAATCCCCATTAATTCCTTTTGCAACAGCCACTGTTGTTTTTAAAACTCTGTTCCAAGTACAAACAACTTTTTTAGCCTCATCAATTAAATCTGTAGGGAATGTATCATTAAGATAGTAAACAATTTTTCTTGTTTTTCTTTCTGAAACTGCTTTTGATAATTCACCTTTTTCCCAAACATTCCATTTGTTTATTAAGTTGATATTTTCATTGAAGTTAAAACCTTTCCAACGATCATATTTCAAACGCTCTGTTCTAAAGTAACCAAATTTAGCCATTTTATTATCATTATAATTAACAGCTTGATAATCATTTGTTTTATCTTTTTTTAGAAAAGAGGTTTTAATTTTAATTCTTTGCCCTAAACAATCTAAATGAAGCCCAGAGTATAAGTAACAAGATGGATATTTATCACCATCCCATTCAAAAGTCTCTGGTTCTGCAAAAATCATTCCAACAATACCAATATAACTATTTGTAATTTCTGGAGACTCTTTGCTCTCTTCACCATTCTCTGAAATATAGTAGTTAACAGAGTTACTTGGAATTTGAGTTGGAGAACCAAAACGAAAATCTTGAACAAGATTTTTAGACCAATCAACTCTCATGTATTTTCTTTCATACCATGGACGATCAGAATCGTTCTCTTCAATTACATTTGTCTCTTCACCTGTTGAAGGATTATACTGTCTTTGAACATCAAAATGTGATTTGATTTTAAAAATCGCAATTGGTGCACCATAATATTTTCCCTCTTCAAAAAGAAACTCTTCAGAACCATCAACCCAATCATGAGCACGATGAGCATATAGATAGTTTTCAGTAACTCTCCATCTGATTAATTCTGAATCTCCCTGCTCTCCAATAAATGTAAAGCCTGTGGAAAATGGAACATCAATAACAGTTTGAAGCATATACCATTCACTCTCTGACTCAAAAATCGCTTTATCAACTCGGTCAGGTTGTGTACGGTCTATTGTTCCCATATCTTGTGCACATGAAAACATAAGCACCGACAACAAAACTAAAATAATATTTTTAAACATTCTTATTCCTCCCTAACCTATTACCAATATGGATGTTTGAAAAGATTCATTACAGATACAACAAAATTAACATAAGTTCTCTCCTCTTGGAGTTTCTCTTGAATCTCTTGAAGATTTTCTAATGAACCTGTACCACTTTCATACTCCGCTTTTGCTTGATTATAAGCATCTGTTGTATTTTTAAGTTTTGATAATAGCTCATAACCAATTGATACTAATGGTAACTCATCTTCAGCTGTTGGACTGTTTGCAAAAAGGTTCACACTATAGTATGTTTTATGGCTAATTGGATCTACAACAGATTGAACTGTTGGATCATCAAGTGGAACTGCAAATTCATTACTATTTCCACTTCCAAGAACATTAATTTCAAGTGATTTTCCAAAATCAAAACGTGTCACCTCTGTAAAATATGCAGCAGCAAGATAAACACCATAAAGTTTTACAAGGAAAGGATTCTCATTTTTTACATATTTGTAGTTTGCTTTATTTTGTTGATAATCAGAACCATCACTATTCCAAAGTAAAATACCTTTTGGTTGTGTTAAAACAGCATTTGCAGCAGAACCACCAACATGATGAAAATATACACCACTTAATTCAGGACGATCTAAAACAATAGCACCAACCATTCTCATTATATCTTCAGAAAAGATACTTGTGTATGATATTGCATAGGAGAGCATATCAGCACTTGCATCAACTCCCATATAGTTTGTCATATCATCACCTAATGTGAAAAGTGCAATAACTTTATCTAACCAAACACCTTGTGCAACTGGTTGGTAGTAGTAGTTATATCCAAGTGATGGATCATATTTTGTTGATTGAAATTTTCCGAATCCTAATGGAATCTCTTTTTGACCTGTTGCTGGAGTTTGATTCCAACCATAAAAATAGTCTTTTTCAGCACTTTTTTCATAGTATCCTGTTGCTGAGTTATAACTATAAAAACCAGGGTCAACAGATGCAAGAACTTTTGCAAAAAAGTCAAGTGATTGGTAAGAACCAATTGTTAAATCTTCACCATCAAAAACTCTTCCATACCATCCATCACTAGGATCTCTAGCAATCAATCCCTCATAAACCCAATGTTTAAACTGATTTCCAATAAAATCAAATGTACGTGATAATCTAGCCATATATGGGCCTGTGCTTGTTCCATAAGAGGATCTACCACGTTTGAAATTATTTAAAAAATACCAATTTTCATAGTAGCTTTGTTGATTTACCATAGATTCATACATATCAACACCAGCCGCAAAACGATAGCATTTATAATTTCCACTATGATATTCATCTGAACAGAAGGCATAAGGAACTTCAACAAGACCATCTGAACCATTTTTATCTTTCAAAAACTTTTCATCAAGAACATCTTTATAATCAACCCATTTTCTGTGTTTATAAAGAGCTTCAATATTTAAATCTTTTGAATTTCTATATGTAGCACTTGTAATTCCCTGAAGAGATATAAGTTCATAAAGAGTTCTTGTGTAGTGACGATATTTAGATGTTTCCCAGTTTTTTTCACCATCAATATATGTCCATTTTCTATCTGGATTTTCAGAGTTGTCAAAAACTTGGATTTTATTACCGTATGCAAACATAATAGCAGCAACATCATACATTCCAAGACCTTTGAAATCTGATTGTGGGCGACCGCCATAATCCATAATAGATGTATATTGATATTCAAAAATTCCTTTTTTATCTTGACGCTCAACCATTGCATCAAAACCATCTTCAAAAGCTTCACGATATCTTGGTTGAAGACCTGTTGTTGAAAAATTTGTACC
The DNA here is from genome assembly GCA_020718465.1 of Anaeromyxobacter dehalogenans. Taxonomy (GTDB): domain Bacteria; phylum UBP6; class JAFGXH01; order JAFGXH01; family JAFGXH01; genus JAFGXH01. The sequence goes on from DYRY01000024.1 coordinate 9,951, forward strand.
ATCATCAAGTTGATCTAAGCGAATATTCCAATATTCTGGAAAAAAGTTTAGAGCATCTGTATGGGATGCAAAATTATGACGTAATCCAACTGTATGGCCAATCTCATGAATAGCTGTTCCAAAAAAAATCTCTTTTTGAATATATTGAAACATCTGCTCTTTTGTCATTTCTGACTCTTTTAGATAAAGAGCCATTCCTAGCATTGAGTCTTCAACAAAATCGTTCATCATAATTGTTTTTTTAGCCAATAATCTACCTAACTCTTCACGTTTTTTAAGCATTTTAGGGCTTAACCAATTTGCTGGAGATAAAATATCTTTTTGCTCTTGAGTTATTGGCATCTCAACATAATCTTTTGCAGGATTAAAAAGAGCTTTTACATCTTGAGAGATAAGTGAATCCTCAATACCTGTATTTTTAATTAACTCAAGACGGTTAGAAAAGTGTTTAGTTGTTAAACGTTTATCTCTAATTGCATCTCTAATTGCATCAACTTTTGGTTGAAGTTTATCCATTGCATTTTTAATATCAATTTTTTTGTTAACATTAACAAATGATTTACTATGAAGATCTCCAGAATTTTTTGTTTCAAGATATTGAGCAATATAACGACCAGAAACAAATTCAGAAACCTCAATTTCACCATTTAAAAGGTCAACAAGATCCAAAACATATTGAGCATAGTTCTCAAGTTCATTACCATATATAAAAGCATTTCCAGAGATAACTTTACCAGTAACTGGATCTGGAGCATTTGGGCCATAGCCAAGAGGTGATGATGCTTGTGGATTTGCAACCCAGTAAACAATATTATAACGTAAATCACCAATTTGTGGATTAAGTCCTCTATCTCCACAAGCTAATGGATCACTATTTTTAACAGGGTTATGACACATAATGAAAACATCTTCACCCTTATATTTATCCCCTAAAACCTCTGCTGCAACTTTTTTGAAAGCATCATTCCAACCAAGAATTCTTCCAGGATTATTGATATCAGCCCCAAGAAAAGGTTTCTCATTCTCTTTTCCTGTTAAAGAGTAGGCATTGATTCCAGTTCTTCCTTCTGCAAGCCATCTTGCAGCATCTTGAAGTTCCTCTGGCATATTATCACTCATATAGTAAACTATAGGTTTAACACCAACAGGATTTCCTTCTGTATCTCTTTTAAAAATATCAAAGATATTCGCATAATAACGAATTCCCTCTTCCAAAAATCCACGATCTTTATCATAAACATACTTCTCTGTTCTAAAATATCCAAACTTTTTCATTTTAAGATCATTAAAATCAACTGTTTGATAAGCATAATCTTCTATACGTTTTTTCATGAAATCAGTTTTATATGTGATCTCTTGACCTAAACAATCTTGACCCATATTTGAGTAAAGATAGCATGTTGGATATTTTGTTCCATAATAATCAAAAGTTTCTGGCTGAGCAAGAACTTTATTCACAATATAAAAATATGAAGCATCATCTGCAAAATATGGTTGCCATTTTTTACAATGATCATCAAGATCATTTGGATCCTCCGCACAGTAGAATGTTACTGGTTGTTGAGGAATTTTGTTTGGTGAACCAAATTCAAAATTTGCAATTAAATTCTCTGCCCAATCAATACGAATATAATCTCTTTCATACCAAGGACGGTCAGATGTATTTTCAATAATAACATTTGTCTGTTCACCTGTTGAAGAGTTATATTGTCTTTTTATGTCAAAATGTGAATCAATTGCATAAGCTGCAACTGGTGTTCCATAAAAAGCTTTTTTAGATGTCTCTTCATAGCCACTTGGACAAGACTCATTATAACCAATAACTTTAACTTCACTACCTTTCTCACAAACAGTTCCATAAGGCTTTCCATCTTTGTTTGTTGCATAAGCATCAGAACCAGGATTGTGTTCATATGTTTTGTATGCAATAAGATATTTCTCTTGAATATCCCATTGAACAAGATAGGTAGAGCTCTGCTCACCAATAAAAGTAAAGCCTGTGTTGAATGGAACATCAACAACAGTTTGTCTCATGAACCATTCGCCATCAAAATATGTTTTTTTGATGCGATTTGGCTGTGTACGGTCAATTGTACCAACATCTTCGGCACATGCCGATGAAAAAACAGCCAATAATAGTACAAGTAGAAACCTCCAGTGTTTCATCATACCTCCAAATGACTAAAAAGTGATTGAAAAATCAAGATAGAACATGCTGTAGTTATCTGCTGGTGTTGAGAAGTTATACCATGGAAAACGGTATCCCTCTGTATCTGCAGTTTTTGGGTACTGCTCTGTCAATATTCCAGTAGATAGTGCAAACATTGAGTTAATCTGATAGGTTAAATCGATTGTTCCAATAATTAAATCTTTATAAGAGCGACCTGATTTAGCATTTTCAGATGTATACTCATCTTTCTCATAAGATTGATATACAAATGCAACTGAATATGAAAATCCAATTGAGGCAGATAGCTTGTCAGTTATTGCATAACCAACATTTAATCCATTTGTAAAACCAAAAGATACTAAATTTTCACCAGTAGATACTACATGAGAATCAAGACGCTCATTTCCATCAGCTCTATAGTATGTATCAAAATCTCTTAAATCCTCTTCATAAAGAACAGGGGTTTGATACTGATGGAAATTTTTTCTTCCAGATAAAGTGTAAGATAGTGAAACTGGTCCAAAATTCTTAGAGGCTGAAATCCCAGCAGATGCTGAAAAATAAAGGGATTGTCTTTGACTCATTAAAGATGTTGGTAGTGACACTTTAGCACTTCCTGAAAGAGAAGCATCATACTCTTTAAGATCCATTAGTGGAGAGGATATACCTAAAATCAAATCAGATAGAAAAACTTGATTGTTTTCTGTTGCTGTGTCTGATTTTGTGTACTCTGTACTAATCCCAAGAGATGCATTAAATGAGATTTGCTCCCATTTGTATGAAGGGGCAATAGATAAGTTTTGTGCAAAAAGTGAATTTTTTGCATACTCATTGGAAACAAAAGTTCCCTGCCCTAAAACTGAGTTTAAAACAAGAGATACCCCCCATGGTTTCTCCTGCTTTTCAGGTGTTTCTGAAAGAATCTGTTCTGTACCAAATAGAGGCAAGGTAAAGAAACTTACAACTAATAACACCTTCCAATAAAAATTCATTTTGCCTCCTACAAATATAAATTGTTTTATTATAGATACAAAGAAAAAAAATGTCAATAAAAAACCCTTTCGATATGATAAAATCTTTATGGAAAAGTGTTTTTCTTGTAAAAAAAATAGCTATTTTTGTTTTCAAATGTGTTTTTTTAGAATATTTTTATGTTTTTTTTGTTGTGTTAAATTATATTTAATTGATTTTATTAAAACTTTTTTTAATAATATTATAAAATATATTTATATCAATTTTTGATAATTGTGATATATTTTGTATAATTTCTATTCTATTCATAAATAATATAGAAAAATACTCTTTTATATTTAAATAATGGAAGAGTTTTTATATATTTTTTCATATTTTTATGCTACTATTTTAGAAAGAGATTAAAAAATCTCTTTAATTTATAATTAGTAAAATTATTTATTAAATTTTTATCCTAAAAATCTTTATTAAGGTTATGATTTTATGATTTTTATTGTATTTTTTCTCCTTTTTTTAATATGTTCATATTTTTTGCCTGTTGTTCCACAACTTTTTTTAATACAGATAGTATTTATCTCATATACAATAAAAGAGAAAAGTTTTAAAATTGTTTTGTATGTTGTTTTATTGGGATTTATAAGTGATGTTTTTTTCTTGCATAACTATTTTTTTCACACATTTTTCTATTTTATATTTTTTCAATTAAGCTTTAGATATTTTAGAAAATTCATTATTCTTGATTATCATACTATTCCAATATTTGTTTTTTTCTTTTTAATATTTCAAGAAATATCCTATTTTTTATTTGATATTTTTTTTAATATTCAATCTCCCTATCCATTCACATTTAAACACTATTTTATAGAGAATTTAACAACAATAGTATTATCAATAATTATATTCAAATATTTTGGTAAAAAATTTATGGTTCAAAAAGAGCAGGTTTTTTGATTAAAAATATCTGTTGTTTATAAAAATAGTAGATTTATAAAAAATTTTAATAAAAGTAATAGAGGAGTTCATTAATGAAAAATGATATAGTTGTTTTTGATTTAGAGACTAATGGTTTTAGCAGAAGTAATAGTGTTCTTTCAATATCAGCAATAAGGATTTCTATTGATAAAAACTCAAAAAAAATAGAAAAAAAAGGGATTTATAATAGATTTTACTACATAAATGAGGAAGAACAAGAGAATAATGGAGCCTTAAGTGTTAATGGATTATACTCCAATATTATAACAAAAATGAGAGATAATTGCAATTATCCCAAACATTTTTTAGAAGATATTGATGCTTTTAAAGAGTTTTCTAAAGATGTTACTATTTTTGCTGGTCATAATGTTGAGTTTGATATATCTTTTTTACCTTTTAAAGTAGAGAAAAATTTTTGTACAATGAGAAGTAATATAGAGATTTTAAAATTAAAAACTTTGGGAAAAAAAAGTTATAAATGGCCAACACTTGAAGAGTGTGCAACTTTTTATCAAGTTCCTTTTAATAAAAATAGTTTCCATAATAGCCTTTATGATGTTGAAATAACTGTTGATATTATTGAAAAAATGCTAAACCATAATGAAGCCTCAATTCCACTACTAAAACTATTAGAAGATGTAAAAAAACAACCAAAATCTCTTTTTGATTAATTAAAAACAAAAAACATCAGATTTCTTATTTTACAAACAAAAAACATCTTTTAATTAAATATCTCTTATGATATATTTATGTGTCAATTTGATTGGAGATCTAATGAATTTTTTACCACTTATAGTGATTTTTTCCCTTTTTTTGGGATGCAATAAAACTCAACCACAAACGTCAAATACAATCCCAATAGTTCAAAATCAGCAATCAGAGTTAAATCAGAAAAAATCTACCTCACAAAAAAATGAGAATTCAGAAAAATCCCCAACTAATGCTAAAAATTTAGATAGTAATAAAAACAATACAAATGAGAAACCAAAAACAGTTGAATATATCGAAAAGGGTGATTTAACCTCAATTAAAGAGAGAAAAAAACTCCGCATTATTGTTCCACCTAAAAGAGATGTTGATTTTTTACCAAGATTTGGTTCATTAGCAAATCAAGAGTATGAGCTTCTTAAAGATTTTGCAAAAGAACAGGGATTAAAAACTCAACGAATATATGCCTCTAATTTTGATGAAATGGTTCAATTTCTTCTTAATGGAAAAGGGGATATTATTGCTGTAAATCTAACTGCAACAGATGAAAGAAAAGAGAAAATAGCCTTCTCAGCCTCTTTAACAAAAATAAAAGAGTTTCTTATTGCTAAATCAGATAAAACCCTTCTAACAAAAAAAGAGGAGTTGAAAGGATTAAAAATTGCTGTTAGAAAATCCTCTTCCTATTTTAAAACTCTTACAGATTTACAAAAAGAGATTGAAAATTTAGAGATTATTGAAGTTCCAGATACTTTAGATACTGAACAGATAATTCACAAAGTTTCAAAAGGGGAGTATGATTACACTGTTTGTGATAGTAATCTTTTTGACTCAATAACAAAATATCGTAGTGATGTTAAAGAGGTTTTTACCCTTGCAGAAAATAAATCTATTGCTTGGGGGTTAAGACCAAGTTCAACAGAGTTTAAAAAAGAGCTTGATAATTTTATTACTCTAAATCATGTTGATTTATGGGTTCCAAGAACTTATAAAGATGATTTGAGTGGTTTGAAAAAAAAGAGAGTTTTACGATTTATCACTCGAAATAACTCAACTACTTATTTTTTATATCGTGGTCAACTTATGGGGTTTGAGTATGAACTTGCAAAAGAGTTTGCAAAACAACATGATTTAAGGCTTGAGATTGTTATTCCTCAAACAAGAAAAGAGATGTTTGATTATTTAAAAGAGGGAAAAGGAGATATTATTGGAGCCTCTGTAACAATAACTGATTCCCCAATTGAGGGAACTACTTTTGGAAGACTTTATAATAAAGTTTCTGAACTTCTTATAACAAGAGCAGATGATAACACTCTTAATAAACCAGAGGATTTAAAAGGAAGAAAAGTTGTTGTTAGAAAAAGTAGCTCCTATTGGAAAACTCTCGAAAAATTAAAAAATGATGGAGTTGATTTTGAACTAATAGCAGCTCCAGAAGGAATGGAAACAGAGGAGATTATTAAAAAGGTTGGTTTAGGAGAGTATGATTTAACTCTTGCAGATAGTCATATTGTTATGATTGAGATGATTCTTTCAGATAAAATAAAATCGGTTTTTACTCTTGGTGAAGAACGTGAACATGGTTGGGTTATTAGGGCTGAAAACAAAGAGTTGCTCGAAGCAATTGATAATTTCTTTAAAAAAGAGTATAAAGGTCTTATTTATAATATGACCTACAATAAATATTTTAAAAATCAAAGAAAAATCCAATTAATTTCAACACAAAGGTCTGATAAAACAGGCTCTATTTCTCTTTATGATGATTTAGTTAAAAAATATGCTAAAAAATATAATTTTGATTGGGTTTTAATAACTGCTCAAATGTACAAAGAGAGTCAATTTAATCCAAATGCAAAATCTTGGGTTGGAGCACTTGGTTTAATGCAGGTTATGCCTCAAACAGGTAAAGAGTTAGGATTTGAAAATCTTTATGATCCAGAGGCTAGTTTACATGCTGGAGTTAAATATATGAGTAGAATGAGAGATAGATTCTCAAAAGATATTCCAACAAAAGATAGAGTTTGGTTTGCTCTTGCCTCATATAATTGTGGATATGGTCATGTTTTAGATGCACAAAGAGTTGCAGAGATGGAGGGATTAAATCCAAATAAGTGGTTTGGTAATGTTGCAAAAGCAATGCCATTACTATCTATTCCTAAATACTCTAAAAAAGCTAGACATGGATATTGTCGCTGTGAAGAGCCTGTTGATTATGTTAGCAAAATTAAAACATTTTATGAGGCATATCTAAAAAATATTCCTCAAGATGAAAAAACAGTTGATACTACTGAAAATGAAGATGAATGATAAAGAAAAAAGATCTGTTTTTTATGATTTATTTTATTTAAAACAAATAAAAGATCTGTTTTTTATGATTTATTTTATTTAAAACAAATAAAAGATCTGTTTT
>DYRY01000024.1:17282-25143 GCA_020718465.1 Anaeromyxobacter dehalogenans
TTATGATTTATTTTTTTCAATAAAGAAGAGTTTTTAGGAATATTATGATTCATTTTATAACACTTTCAGTTTTTCCAGAGATATTTGAATCTCCACTGAATTGCTCTATTTTTAAAAAGGCACAACAAAAAGAGATACTAATGTTTACCCATTTTAATATTAGGGATTTTTCAACTAATAAACATAAAAAAGTTGATGATACAGTTTATGGTGGGGGAGCAGGAATGCTTTTAATGCCACAACCTCTTTTTGATGCAATAGATTTTATAAAAAAAAGTTATAAAATTGATAAAGTTATATTTTTCTCTCCATCTGGAAAAGTTTTGAATAACTCTATTGTGAAACAGTTTGCTTCTGAAACAGACAAAACATATCTACTTTTATGTGGACGCTATGAAGGGATAGACCAAAGAGTTATTGATAATTTTGTTGATATAGAGATATCTATTGGAAACTATATTTTAAGTGGTGGAGAGTTGGCTGCCCTTGTATTTATTGACTCTGTTGGACGATTTATTGAGGGAGTTTTAGGAAATGAGGAATCTCTTATTGAGGAGAGTTTAACTGATTCATTGGTTGAGTATCCTCAATATACAAAACCAGCAGATTTTAGAGGATTAAAAGTTCCTGAAACTCTTCTTTCTGGTCATCATAAAAATATTTTAAAGTGGAAAAAAGAGAAACAATTAGAGCTTACAAAAGTTAAAAGACCTGATTTATTATAGAAATTCATAGTTATTTTATCTATTTTTTATCTTTATCAATACTATATCTCTGCTTCCACATTGTTATTAATTCGCTCAATTTTGCCGCTTTTTTTGGGGTTAGATATTTAAATATCTCTCCAACTCTCTCCTCTTTAAGACGAACTAAAACAGCAACAAGAAGTGATTCGTCCATCTCTTCTGCTATTTTTGCAACATTTTTAGCTTTCATACTATCAAAAACATTCATAAGTTTAACAATTTTTTGATTTATTTTATCAGACTCCTCTATTGAAAACGATTTTATATTGGCTTTAATCATACTCTCATATCTCTCAATCTCTTTTTGTAAATCTAAAAGCTCTTTTTTTAACTCACTAAAAGAGTTTTCTTTTAATACAACACTCTCCTCTCTATTTTCAAGCTCATCTCTTATAGATTGAAGAGAATTAAAAAAATCTTTATCTGGTTCAATATCACGTAATCGAAAATTTTCTACCTCAACTTTTTTACTACTTACCTCTTCAGCAATTAAAAGAGATGAAATAATAAAAAACAGTAAAACATATCTCATCTAAACCTCCAAATAGTAATATTATAATCGACTAATATAAAAAAATCATTAAAAATTCCTACTTTTGAGATTTTTTTACTATTTTAAAGATATAATTAGAGAGTTATTTATTTTTAAAATTATATACTTTATAAATCATGCTTGAAAAAGATTATAGATATCAAAAAGCTCATTCTTTCCAGATTTTTTTGCTTTTTCTCTAACAATATCATAACCATCATGATAGGTTGGACGTGGGTTTTGATAGTAAATTCCAATAGGAATTTTATTATCTTCTCTTTCAAGAGCAAGATGAAATGCAGCAACTTTATCCGTTTTATCATGATTTTCTGGAATTTCAAAAACTAAATCTTTAAGAGTTTTATACTGCTCATCACCTCTAAATGTTACACATGGAGATATGATATCAATAATTGCAAAACCAGGATGTTTCATAGCTGCAACAATTAAATCTACTAAATGTTTCATATTTGCAGAGTATCCACGAGCAATAAAAGAGGCATTATATGCAAGTGCATAGTGAATTGGATTAATAGGTAAATCCATATTACCATAAGGAGTTGTTTTTGTTATACTTCCTGTTGGTGTTGTTGGAGAGGCTTGCCCTTTTGTTAAACCATAAATATTATTGTTCATAACTAAATATGTTAAATCAATATTTTTTCTTGCAACATGTGGAAGATGTCCACCACCTATTGAGTATCCATCACCATCACCACCAACTGCAACAACAGTTAACTCTGGTCTTGCTATTTTAGCTCCTGTTGCTAATGGAATTGCTCTTCCATGAATTGCATTAATTCCATATGTGTTTGTATATCCAGGAAATCGGCTTGAACAACCAATTCCACTAAAAAACATAATATCTTCAGGAGGAATTTGAAGCTCTGCAAGAGCTTTGTGTGTTGCACCTAAAACACCAAAATCACCACAACCAGGACACCAAACAGGTTTTAAATCAGTTTTATAATCGGTTGCTTTATAGATAAATTGTGGCTGTTCCATTACTCAACCTCCCCAAGATAATTTTTAGAAATTGTATTATAAATCTCTGTAACAGAGAATGGTTTTCCACCTGCACGATTATAAACAATCACATTTTCAGGTAGTTTTAGTTGAGATTTTAGGTGTGTATAAAACTGTTTTCCAAAAGACATCTCAACAATAATTAATTTATCTAACTTATCCATAAATGGTTGTATTTTATGAATAGGTAGTGGAAAGATTAATTGTGGAACTATTAAAGAAACTTTTTTTCCCTCTTTTTTAAGTTTAGCAACTGCCTCTAACACAGCACCTTTTGAGGAACCCCAAGTTATAACTCCAATCTTTGCACCTTCAGAATCTTTATAAACAACATAATCAAACTCTTTTTCAATATGCTGAAGTTTTAAATCTCTTTTTTCACTCATTTTTTGGTGAATATCAAGATCTGAACTTGGTCTACCTGTTTCAACATGCTCTAAACCATTTGTTTGATATACAACCCCTTTTTGACCAGGTATAGCCATTGGAGATACTCCATTTTCTGTAATTTTATATCTCTTATAACTCTCTTCATTATCTTGAGGTTTTAATCTCGAAATAATTTCAAATTTATCTAATTTAAATGGTCTTAGAGATACCTCTCTTGCAGAGATAAATTGGTCAGAAAGAAGAATAACAGGAATTTGATATTTTTCTGCAACTTGAAATGCTATATTTGCACAAACATAACTATCTTCAACACTTGTTGCTGCAATAACAACTTTTGGAGCATCTCCATGTGTTACATACATAGCTTGTAAAAGGTCCGCTTGCTCAAATTTCGTTGGTAATCCTGTTGATGGTCCCCCACGCTGAACATTTACAACAACAAGAGGAATCTCTGCCATTGAGGCTAATCCAATAGCCTCTGCTTTTAATGAAATACCAGGACCAGATGTTCCTGTCATAGATTTTTTACCAGCAAAAGAGGCTCCAATTGCCATATTTATAGCTGCTAACTCATCCTCTGCCTGAATAACAGAACCACCAACTTTTGGAAGATGGGTTCCTAAAAATTGTAAAATTTCAGAAGCAGGTGTTATTGGATAGGAGGCATAAAACTCTAATCCTTGATAGATTGCAGCAAGAGAGATAGCATCATTACCATTCATTATAATTTTTGACTCCTCTACAGAGTCATACTCAAACCTAAAACTGTTTTGATTCAAATTATTTTCTAAAATCCATTTGATTCCAGCCTCAAGAGCATCAATATTTGATTTTACAACATCTTCACTTTTCTTTTTAAATTTTCTTTTAATAGCTTTATGAAGTCCATCTGATGGAAGATTAAACATTGCGGAGAGCAATCCAAGACTAAATATGTTTTTATTAAATGTTGAACCAGTTAACTCTTTTGTAAGGTGTGTGATAGGAATTTGAATATTAACAAGTTTTTTCTCATCCCAAGGTAGATTTTGAGAGAGTGGAGATAGTTTATCATCAGAGTCTGAGATAATAATTGCTCCATCAGCTAAATCATACTCTGTTTTAAATCGTGGAAAATCGGCCCAATTAAAAACTAAAAGAACACTAACAAAATCCCCTTGTGTAAAAATCTCCTCATTACTGATTCTTAGTTTTATAGAGGATTCACCACCTCGAATTTGAGGACCAAAAGATTTAAGTAAAAATCCAAAAAGTCCCTCTGATGCTGCAGCAGAGAGAAGAATCTCTCCAGCAGAGATAACACCATCTCCACCACTACCAATCATGGTTAGAATAAAATCGTTTGTTGTTTTCACAACGCCTCCCTATTTCTATTTTCTGTTTTGCAAAATATTTGCCAACGTTTTTCCTATTTCAGATGGCAAATCGGCCACATAAACACCACACTCTTTTAATTTTTCTATTTTTTCAGCTGCTCCACCAGTTCCACCAGATATTATTGCTCCAGCATGCCCCATACGTTTTCCTTTTGGTGCACTTTGACCAGCAATAAAAGATACAACAGGTTTTGTCATATTAGAAGCAATCCACTCAGCGGCCTCCTCCTCCGCACTTCCACCAATTTCTCCAATCATTATAACTGCCTCTGTTTCAGAATCCTCTTGAAACATTTTTAAAACATCAATAAAATCCAATCCTTTTACAGGATCTCCTCCTATACCAATAACAGTTGATTGTCCTAATCCTAATGCTGTTGTTTGGTGAACAGCCTCATAAGTTAAAGTACCAGAACGTGAAATAATTCCAATTGAACCCTTTTTATGTATATATGCTGGCATGATACCTATTTTTGCCTCATTAGGTGTTATTATTCCAGGACAGTTTGGACCAATTAAAAGAGTACCTCTTCCCTCCATATATCTCTTTACTTTAATCATATCATTAACAGGAATTCCCTCTGTTATACATACAATTAGTGGAATTTCAGCATCAACAGCCTCCATTATTGCATCTGCTGCAAATGCTGGTGGAACATAAATAACAGAAACATTTGCATCACTCTCTCTTTTTGCCTCTCTAACTGTATTAAAAATTGGTATATCTAAAAAAATCTCTCCACCTTTTCCAGGAGTTACACCAGCAACAATATTTGTTCCATAAAGCATTGCCTGTTCTGTGTGAAATTTTCCAGCCTCACCTGTTATACCTTGTGTTATCACTCTTGAATTTTTATTAACTAATATACTCATTTATACCTCTCAAAAATTGGGTTCAAAACTATTAATATCTATTTAAACTAAAAATTATATTACATTCTATTTTCAAAATAAAATATAACAAAATCTCTATAAAATAAATATAAAAATAGTCTATTTTCGTAAACTATTTTATGGCAGAAACTATTTTAAATGCTCCATCTTTCATATCATCTGCAGAGATTATAGAGAGTCCTGAACTATTAAGAAGTGCTTTTCCCTTCTCAACATTAGTTCCTTCAAGTCGTACGACTAAAGGAACTGTAATACCTAACTCTGATGTTGCAGCAATAATTCCCTCTGCAATAATATCACATTTCATAATTCCACCAAATATATTTACAAAAATTCCCTTAACTTTTGGATCTGAAACTATTATTTTAAATGCCTCTGTAACTTTCTCTTTTGTTGCACTTCCTCCAACATCAAGAAAATTTGCTGGTTCACCACCAAGCTGTTTAATAATATCCATAGTTGCCATAGCTAAACCAGCACCATTTACCATACATCCAATATCTCCATCAAGAGCAATATATGATAAATCATATTTTTTAGCCTCAATCTCTTTTGAATCCTCTTCTGTTAAATCTCGATATTGAATAATTTCTGGATGGCGATATAGAGCATTATCATCAAAACTCATTTTTGCATCAAGAGCAATCAAATCCCCCTCTTTGGTTAAAACAAGTGGATTAATCTCTATTAAAGAGGCATCAGTATCAATAAATGATTTTGATAATGCAAGCATAAATGTTACTGCTTTTGAGATAATTTTTCCTTTTAAACCAAGTTTAAAGGCTAACTCTCTTGCTTGAAAAGGAAGAAGACCTGTAAGAGGATCTATACTCTCTTTAAAAATAAGCTCTGGAGACTCCTCTGCTACTTTTTCAATCTCCATCCCTCCCTCTGTTGAAACCATCATTACCAATCGTCCAATTGCTCTATCCAAAACCATTCCTAAATAAAACTCTTTTTCAATATTACATCCCTCTTCAACTAAAAGAAGATTAACTTTTTTACCCTCTAAACCAGTTTGATGTGTTACTAATTGCATTCCTAAAATATTTTCACAATACTGTTTTAACTCATCTCTATTTTTTGCAACTTTTACACCTCCTCCCTTTCCACGTCCACCAGCATGAATTTGAGCCTTTACAACTTTGATTGGATTCTCAATTATTTCAGATTTCTCTAGTAAATCATTAATATTATCTCCAATAACCCCTTTAGGTACAGATACCCCATATCTCTTTAAAATCTCTTTTGCTTGATACTCATGTATTTTCATTCGCTCCCCACTAAGTTGGCTAAAGGGTTTCAAAATATAGTACAATATTTTTCAGTATTTTTCTATTTAAAACCCTAATCTTTTCATATCTTCAACATTTTTTTTCACAGAGTTTAAAGAAACTTCAAACATCTGTTTTTCTTCCTCATTTAGTTGGAATTCTAACACATTTTCAGCACCATTTTTACCCAAAACAGCAGGAACTCCCATATAGTAATTGGAAACTCCAAACTCTCCATTCAAAAAAGTAGCAATAGATAAAACTCTTTTTTGATCTTTTAATATAGACTCTACCATCTCAACTGCTGCAGCAGCTGGAGAGTAGAATGCAGATCCTGTTTTTAAAAGAGCAACAACCTCTCCTCCAGCATCTCTTGTTCTTTTAATAATTGCTTCAAGAATCTCTTTTGCTTTTTCACCATGTTTTCTCTCTAAAAGCTCCTGAACTGGAACTCCATTTACATTTGCATAGCGAATAATTGGTACCATTGTATCTCCATGACCACCAAGAACCATTGCATGAACATCTTTTGGTGATACATTTAGTTCCCAAGCTAAAAATGTTGCAAATCTTGACGAATCAAGAACACCAGCCTGTCCAATAACTCTGTTATATGGAAATTGAGTAATTTTCTGCATTAATGTTACCATTGCATCAAGAGGATTTGATATAACAATAACAATAGTTTCTGGTGCATATTTTTTAATGTTTTCTGCAACAGATGATATTATTTTAGCATTAATTGAGAGTAAATCATCTCTACTCATACCAGGTTTTCTTGCAACTCCAGCTGTTACAATACAGATATCTGCACCTTCTAATGTTTCATAACTATTACTTCCAATCACAGATGAATCATATCGACCAATATGAGCTGCTTCAGCAATATCAAGCATTTTTCCTTGTGGTAATCCCTCTACAACATCAACCATAACAACATCAGCCAACTCTTTTGATGCAATCAGTTGAGCTAAAACACCACCGATTTGGCCTCCACCAATTAAAGCAATTTTTCTTCTCATAAATCTCCTTTATATAAAAATTGATTAAAAACATCTTAAAAAAATTATCTAAAAACTAAGTAGTAAAATTTAATCCATTAGAATTAAAAAATAGAGATTTTATATCATAAATTTGAGATTAAAGCATCTCCAAATTGAGAACACTTTAGTTCTACAACATCTGTTTCCCCCTCTTCTCTCATCAATCTTGCAAAATCATAAGTAACTCTTCTATCTCCAACTGTTTTTTCAAGAGATTTAAGTATAGAGTCTGCAGCCTCAATCCATCCCATATATTGAAGCATCATAACCCCAGAAAGTATCACAGAGCTTGGATTCACTTTGTCTAAACCTGCATATTTAGGTGCAGTTCCATGTGTTGCCTCAAAAATTGCATGACCAGTTAAATAGTTTATATTTGCACCTGAAGCAATCCCAATTCCTCCAACTTGAGTAGCTAGTGCATCTGAAAGATAGTCCCCATTAAGATTCATTGTTGCAATAATATCAAAATCTTTTGGTCTTGTTAAAACTTGTTGAAGAGTTATATCTGCAATTGAGTCTTTAATTAGACATCTTGCATAACCTCGAAACATGCTAAACTCCTCTATTCATGTTGAGA
>DYRY01000156.1 GCA_020718465.1 Anaeromyxobacter dehalogenans
TTTCAATTTTTTTTTTACTTTTCGTGAGAAATAATATAGTTTTTCAATTTTTTTTTCACTTTTCGTGAGAAATAATATAGTTTTTCAATTTAAAAAATATTGCTATCAAATAGATTACACCCAGAGGAAGCAGGATTAAAAACCCACTCAAAAAACTATGAATAGAAAAGTTTAAACCAATAAAAGATGCCAAAAAGATTCCAAAAATAGTTGTAATAAAATGTTTTAATCTAATTTTCACTTTATATTTTATTTTTATGTAGATAAAAACTGCTAAAAATGAGATGAAAAAAGAGATTGAACTCCCAATTGATGCTCCCAGAATTGAGTATTTTGATATTAATATTAAATTAAGTGTTAAAGAGATAAAAACAGAAAAAATTGTAAAAATTAGAGCTGTTTTTGCCTCACCAATTGCTGCAATAATTGTGTTTGCAATAACAAACAGAGATAAAAAAAGTGTTCCAATAGTTAAAATAATCAACATTCTATCATTATCAATATATTTTTTACCATACATTAATATAAGAAAGAATCTAGGAGACCATAATATTGGAAAAACAAAAAAAGCAACAAAAAGTAATCCGAGTTTTAGTGATTTCTCAATAGATTTTTTTATTTCAGAGTTTTTTTCAGAGGAAAAATGTGGAAAAAGAATAAAAGTTAATGATAATGTTGCCTGAAAAGGGATTCTTGATATAGTATTAATTGTTAAATAGTCTCCCCCATTACTCAATGCAGAGTTGGAGGATGATAAAACTCCTAAAATCCATGTATCTAAATTTAATAAAATATAGAAAGCCCCTTGATATAACAAAATTGGAAGCATGTATTTCATGAATTTGTTTTTGAGGTTTGTTTTTGAACTTAATTTTTCTGATTCTGACAAAAAATTGTCATGAGTTTCATCTTTTTTATTTTTCAAATCAAAAGAATCATCAGAAATGTTATTTTTATTATTTTTTTTCTCTTTTAAAACAACAAAAAGAGCTACAAAAGTTATAACAAAAGTTGCACCAGCCCAACCTGATATTGCAGATAGTAAACCTCCACCTAAAATAAATGGAATCAGAATAAAAAATAGTTTGATACTACTGTAACTTATATCAAATAGTGCCTGCTTCTTAAACTCTTTTTTACCATTTATATAACCAATTGAAACACTATAAAGTGCATAAAAAAGAAAAATAAAAGAGCCAACTCTAAAGTGAGTTGTATAGTTATCACTTTTTGTAAATGTTTTTGATATAAATTGAGCAAAAATCTGAAAAATAGTGAATAGAACAATTGATATTAATGAAAAAACTTTTAAACCAAACTTTAAATATTTTTTTCTATTATCAAAATCTTTTGAAACAAAGTGAGATGTACTTTGAACACCCCCCTGAATTAAAATCATATTTATTGGAGAGATTACTGAATTTAAATAGTGATAAACTCCAAGCATATTTTTTGGTAAAAAGTGTCCCATTATCATCATAATGGCATAACCAATAATCATGAAATAGATTTTTGCGATTGGAATTAAAATGGCATCTTTTTTTATATTCACAAAACCAACTTAAGCAACACTCATTCCTAACTCTTTTCTTAATGTGAAATAATCTTCAGATACAATATAGTTTAAAATGTCTGCCATTTTTAATTTGTAGTCTGCTTTTGATAAAATTCCAACCATTTCACGCTTAAACATTCTATCAAGAAGTTCTAAATCTTGTGTTAACACATAAGCCATTCTGTTTCCTGTGAACTCAATCGCGTTTAGCCATTTGTTTAAATCAATACTTCCTTTTGCTCTTACAAAAGCCTCAACAACATCACGAATACTCTCTACTGTTTCTGGTGCAGTATGTTTTTCAAAATGTTTTGTAATTGCTTGAAGCTGGTCTAAATCTCCTGAAACATTCATTGAAGGAATAATATAACTTAAAACACCAATAAATATATTTGTAATAACTCTTCCAGGAACAATTTTAGCTAAAAGATACTCCGGACGAAGATATGTCATTGCTTTTCCAAGAATATATAAAAGATCTTTATCACTTGTATTATTGAAAATGTCAAAACCAGTTTGAATCATAACTTTCCCACCATTAACACTCTGAATTTCAAATCCACTCTGACCCTGACGGGCATGAACTTCAAAAGTAGGAAGATTCATAAATGTTAATAACATTTTATAAACACTTGCAAATAGATTTGTTGTTTTTCCTAAATCTATCATCTCTTTTGGATTTAACTTTGCAGGTTTTGAGTATAACTCAACCATTGGTACACTCATTGCAAGAAAAATATCGGTTACCTGATTTTTCAAACGATGATGAGTTACTAAATCCCATTGATATTTTGTTAATATCTGTCCCCACTCAAGTTTACTTTTCCCTTTGAATGCAGATAAAATCTGTTTATGATCATCACCCATCTTATCAAAATATCTTAAAACTCTTGCAACAACATAAGCTTTATCAAGTTTTTTCTGTTGAACAAAAAGATTAAAAAGTTTCTGATAGTTAACTTCAGAAAATGGATTATCTTTAATATTTTTTCTTAAAAGATCTATCTGTTGTTCTAAAGAGGCTCCAGCATGTGCATAAATATCAGCAAGAGCTAAACGGATTGAGCTATTTTTAGGATCTAATTTTAAAGCCTGTTCTAAAGCTGTTGCAGATTGTTTGAAATCTTTTAGTTGATTTGCACAGATATCTGCAATTGTTAACCAATAACCTTTTTGATTTTTAGGATCATCTTTTTTAATTCTATCAACATAAAAAGAGATTAGTTGAGGCCATAAAGAGAGTTTTTTTAGATAATTTTCATAACCTGCAATAACCTCATTATCATCAGGAAGAATTTCATAAAGTTCTGTGTAGATTTGAAGAGTTTTTTTGTAGTCTCCAAGCCCTGTTTCATAAATTTTTAGGAGTTCAAATTTATAATCTATCTTTTGCTCTCCATTTGTTTCAATTTTAATCAATCGCTCAAGAGTTTCAACACATTGTGAAAAATATCTATTTTTTGTGTATATATCAAGTAGGTTCATCAAAAGATTTTTATCATTTCCACCAACTAAAAATACCTCATGTAAAAACTCAAGATATTTTGCCTCATTTTTTAGATCTTTTTTATAAATATCTGCAATCTCAAAATATAGTTCTACAAGCGGTTGTTGCTCTTGAAGAAGGTCTATAACCTCTAATCTTACAGATATAGCATTCTCAATGTTTTGCTCTTGATCTAAAATTTTATAGTAGTAAGTTAAACTCTCAATATCAACTCTTTGAAAAGATAGTGCATCTTCAATATATTTTTTTGCTTTCTTATCACCACTTAGATAACTATTCTTTCCTAAATGTTTATTAAGTTCATAACGAGTTGAATCATCAAGTGATTTAAAATTCATCTCAATATACTGAAATATTCTTAATGCTTTTCCCCAATCTTCCATAATCTCATAAAGTTCACCAAACTCATAAAAAGTTTCATAATCTTTTTTATTTAAGTCAGAGCTTTTTTTATAGTAAATGGAGGCTTGTTCATAAGTATTTAAATTTTTTGCAACTCTTGCTAGTTTTAGATATAGTGTTGCATCTTTTTTTAGTGTGATTGCTCTATCAATCTCATTTAAAATCTCTTTTACAGAATCAAAAAGTGCATTATCATAAACATACTCAAGAATCATAATTGCAAGATCTGTATCTTTTGCATTAAATTTTAGAGATTCAACATAATAAAAGATAGCTTTATTTGGATTTCCCATTTTATGTTGAAAAACATCACCAATCTCTTTTAATGCATCAGCTTTCTCTTTTGGAACTCTAATATGTTCAATTGAGTCTATTTTATATTGAAGAAGAGTATCATAATTCTCCTGTTTTTTAGAGATCTCCTCAATATATGGAAAAGCATTTTTCTCACCATTATCATAAGCCATTTTAAAATAGTGACCAGCATTCTCTTTATCATTAAGCTGTTTATAAAGAATTTCTGCAAGTATAAAAGCAGTTTTTCCTCTCTCCTCATCAGATATATGATTTAATTTTAGTTTTAAAAGCTCCGCTTTCTCTGAATTCATCTTTTTAGTTGTGAAAATTCTCATCAAAAGATTAAAAGCCTGCTCATTTTTAGGATCTGTTTGAAGAACATTATAAAAATAGTCAATTGCTTGTTCTTCATTTTTAACTCGTAAAAGATAGTAGTTACCAAGTTGAAGATTTAAATCAGAAAGTTTACTACTTCTCTCTTCACTTTCTTCTCTTTTTGATATAATTTTAATCTGTTGAGATAGAATGTATGGATCAGAAGGAAGAGATTCAAGAGCTTTTTCATAAGCAGTAAAAGCTTCACTATTCTCCTCAAGATGCATGAAGAGAATATCCCCAATTTTAACTAAAATAGAGCCTTTAACAGATCTATCGGAAATAGTTTCAATTATAGATTCATAAAAACTTAAAAGCTCTTCATGCATTCCAGCATTCTGAACAACCTCTTCAAGTTGATCTTTTAGTTTTGCATCACGTGGATTTTTTTTAAAGTTCTCACAAAGACTCAAAAAAACTTTATCTTTATTAGGAGCTTTATTTGTGTATATATCAACAAGTCTATCTGTGTATAACTCTTTTGTTTTTGGATCTAAACGCTCTTGAAGTCTCTCTTCATATAGTTTTGCAAGTGTAAGCCACTCTCCAACAGATTCAAGAAGCTCTTCAAGTTTATCAAAATTCTCTTTTGCTTTAACTTTATCCTCTTCTAAAAGAAGTTGGTAATATTTTATAACTCTTTGAGTTTCACCAAGTTGTTCTGCAGTGTTTTTCATGTTATAGAGTGTCTCTATTTTTAATTTTTTATTTTTTTGAAACTCTATTGCCTTCTCTTGTGTATTAAGCCAATTTTCATAGAGATTCTCTTTGTAGTAGCACTCTGCAAGCATTTCGTAAGATTTTTCAAAATTTACATCTGAATCAATAGATGAACGAAAAATAGCAATCATATCTTTATATCTTTCAGATCCATTCTCTTGTTTATAGATAAGCATACCCCATTCATAGTAGTTTCTTGCCAAAAATGAGAATACATTCTCCTCAAGACCTAAGTCAGGAATCTCAACACTAACTTGAAGAGATTCTTGAAGACGTTCATTAACATTTTGGATAATCATCTCATAAGCCTCTTCTGCCTCTACAAAAAGCTTAGATTGAATACAAAGATTTTTATACTCTACATAGAGTGATATGTTGTTTGGATCTTGTTCAATTCTTTCTAAAATTTGCTCAATTCTTTTCTCGTTCACAAATCCCCCAACCACTTTTAGAGTTAGGAGTATACTTTTTTTTAAAAAAATAATCAATTTTTTTATAACTATTTACCTATTATTTACAAAGATCTCTAAAAAATAAAAAATTCATATTACATATAAAAACAGAGTAATGTGTTTTATGTAGAGATTTTGTAAGAAAAATAGTAGTACAATTTTTTTAGAGAATTTATGCACTTAACTTTTTTTTTATTTTTTTTTAAATACATTTCCGACTATTAAGATTAATTTTTTTACTTTGAAGCTATAACAATTTTGTTATGATAAACTATTTTTTTTGATATTTTTTATAAAGAAGTACAAGTTTTACTTTACTTTAAATGATGATTTTATGATAATTAAAGTGATATGATGTTTTTAAATAACCAAAAACAAAGATTCACAATTGCTGGAGTTTTTAAGAGGATTAAAAATCTCAAAAGCTATTTTTTTCATTCAATATAACTGAAAAATTTTTAAAAGGATTAGAAATGTCAAAAGCTATTTTTTTTACAACAGAGAGATATAAATATATGTCTCAAGGAGTTTTAGAGTTTGGATTTGAAAAAGGGGAAAAAGAGTTTAAAATTTTTCCTGATGGTGAACGATACCAACGAATTTTAACAAAAATTGAGCATAAAGATGTTATTATTCTTGGTGGAACTATATCTGATAGTGATACACTTGAATTATATGATTTAGCTTGTGCTGTTTCAAAATATGGTGCAAATCATTTAATATTAGTTGTTCCCTATTTTGGATACTCAACAATGGAGAGAGCTATCAAAAGTGGAGAAGTTGTAACTGCAAAAACAAGAGCAAGAGTTTTATCCTCAATTCCACAGGCAAAATCAGGAAATCACATAGTATTACTTGACCTTCACTCTGAAGGAATTCCACACTATT
>DYRY01000157.1 GCA_020718465.1 Anaeromyxobacter dehalogenans
AACAAAAAGAGAGTAAAAACTAAAAATTTCTTTCAGTGTACTAAAATACCATGTTAATTTTTATATTTTTATATTTATAGTAATTAAAAAAACAGTTTTTATTAAGTTTTTTTTTGTTTTTACATGAAAAAAGTAGTTTTAATTAAGTTTTTTTTTGTTTTTACATGAAAAAAGTAGTTGTAATTAAGTTTTTCTTATTTAGTTGGTGAAATAATTAGTAAAACTTAGTTTTAAAAATATTTTTGTAACAAAAAAAATCTGTTTTTTGTAAATACTCACAAAAAATACACATTTCTCTTTCTTTTTAATATTTTTAAGGATTTTTATGTTTAAAATACCATTTAGTAATAGAGAGATATTTTACTCTGTTGAAGAGTTAAAAGAGTTACTCCCTTTTCGTGTTGATGAGATATATATTCCAACTCAAAATCAGTTTATTCTCTCAATTTATGCAAAAAAAGAGAGATATTTTCTTTTTTTTGAAGTTCGTTCACATAAAAGTAGAATTTTACTTTTAAAACGTGGAGAAAGACCAAAACAGGAGATATCAACACCAATTCAGAATGTTTTTAGAAACTATATCTCTCCATCTTTTGTTACAAACATTGAACAGATTAATAGTGATAGAGTTATAAATATAACATTTAGTAAAATGGAACAAAACTATCATGCAGTTATTGAGATGATGGGAAATCGTGGAAATATCTTTCTTGTAGATGAAAATTTTAATATTATCTCTTCACTTCTTTTTGTTTCGGAAAAAATCTATCAATATCCTGAAAAATCTCAACAAAAACTAGAAAAAGAGGGTTATCCTTATGGTGAACTAAGATTTTTAAAAGATATATCTGATATTTTTGGTGAGGAGGTAAAAAATCAGTATTCACTTAGTGTTATTGATGTTTACGAGAGAGAAATCGAAAAAAAAGTGAAAAAAGCTTTAAAAAAACAGCTTGAGCTTAATAAACAGCTAAAAAATAGTGAAAATTTTGAGATATTTAAAGTTAAGGGAGAGCTTTTAAAAAGCTCTTTAAATTTTTTTAAACGTGGAGATGAATCGGTAACTCTTGTTAACTATTTTGATGAAAATTTAGAAAAAATCTTAATAGAATTAAAGCCAGAGTTAACTCCAATTGATAATATGAACTACTTTTTTAAAAAATATGAGAAATATCGACGTGGTTCAAAAATTATTGCAGAGGAGTTAGAGAAGTTAGAGATATTAATTGAGAGTTTTCAAAAAAAACTTGATGAGATTAAAAAAAACAGTATAGATGTTTTAGTTGAGTTAGAAAGTAGCTTTGAATTAAGAGATATAAGAAAAAAAGTAGAAAATCCACCTCAAAAAAAAGAGGAACACAAAGAATTTAAAACTTATGTCACACAAAAAGGCTTCAAAATTCTTGTTGGAAAAAGTAGCAGAGATAATGATTATCTAACATTCAAAGTTGCATCTGGAAATGATATTTGGCTTCATGTTGTCTCATATTCTGGCTCTCATGTTGTTATAAAAAGTAAAAATAAGAAAGAGGAGATTCCAATTTCAGTTATTTATCTTGCTGCAAACCTTGCAATATTAAATTCTAAAGCTCCAAACAATGATTCTGTTGAAGTTACTTATACTTTTCAAAAATATGTTAAAAAACCTCGAAATGCACCTGCTGGAGCAGTAATATTCACACAAGAGAAAAGAGTTTATCTTCAATATGATTCAAAACTATTAGAAAAACTTGAATTTATTAAGTAAAGTAAAAAAATAGATAAATATATAATTTTATTTCTTAAAAAGTTGACAAAATAGTTATAATCTGATAGCTCTTTTTTGTTGAGGATTGATTTTACTCTTAACAACCATTGTTTTATCTTTTTGGAGTTACTATAGTGGTAAAAAACAATAATTCTAAAGAAAAAAAAAATGAAAATAAAAAAAAATCAATTGATAATAAAATAGATTTATTATCAACCGATAAAAAAATAACTAAAAATAAAAAAAAATCAGAAAAAAATAGTAAAAAAATAGAATTAAAAAAAAATATTAATTCTAAAGAGAAAATTATGGAGTTTTCAACACTTTCAAAACAGTTAAAACTTCTACTTTTATTAATAATGATAGTTATTTTTGGAATACTCTATATTTTTCGTGATAAAATTGATTATTTTAAAAAAAATGAGAAGAAAACCCACCCCAAAAATGTGGCTTTAGTAAATTCTGAAAAAAAATCAGAAAATAAAAAGATTATTAATAAAAATCCAACAAAAGAGGATAAAGATGAATTGAATAATCTATTAAAAAGTAAAATTAAGTAAAATTTTTGTGTGAGTTAAAATGATAAATCAAATTATTAAAATATCTCTTCTAGTTCTTTTAATATCTCTTTTAATATCTTGTGAAAAAAAGAAAAATAATCTTGAAGAGAGAGAGAGGCAGTTAAAGCAGTATCAACTTGAGAAAAACTATCAAAAAGCTTATCAAATTGCTGATATTCTTATTTTTGAGCTTGAAGAGAGTGGAGGAGATTTATCTAAAAAACATAATTTAATGTTTGAAAGAGCTAAAATTGCATATTTTCATCTAAAACAGCTTGAAAAACCATATAAAACATTTAAAATGCTTTATAAATCAAATTATAACAATAAAAAAGAGTTACTTCAGTTTTTAACAGAGATTTCAAGAGTTGTTGAACCAACAGAGTTTCCTGAATATGCAAAAGAGCTACTAAAAATCTCTTTTAATAAAAATCTTTTTCTTATTATTTTTGATGAGTTTAGAAAAAGAAAAGATTTTTTCAGTATTGACTCACTTTTAAAAGATTACTCAAATATTGATGAGTTATGGCTTAAAAAAATCAAATTAGAGTATTTTATAGACCAAAAAAAAGAGGCAGAGGCAATATTAATATATAAAAATATAGATTTTATAAAAATATCCCAAACAGATGCTGATGAATTTCATATATCAATTATGTTTCTTTATGAATCAATGGGAGATTACAAAAAAGCTTTTGAAATATCATCTTTTATTAAATCAGATAAATATAGTGATATTATTTTAGAAAAAAATAGGTTTTATAACCTAAAATTAAAGTAAAAAATATAATTTTTTCTGTTTTTTAGTTGATTTAAAAGTTTATAATTAATTTTACAGATTTTTTTGAGGTTTTATGTTTCATAATGTTTTACTTTTAATTGATGTTATGCTCTCTATGAAGGCTTTAAAAATTGACAGAAGCGATTTTTAAATAAAAAATAGTTGAAAAAATAGATGGAGAGTGATATCTTCTCTCTGTTTTTATTTTGAGCTTTAAAGGAATTTAAATGGATAGTAGTAATAATATAAATAAAGATACCGATTTAGCAAAAGAGCTCCGAGAGAGTTATTTAAAACTAAAAAAAGAGATTCAATCTGTTGTTTATGGTCAAGAGGAGACAATAGAGCATCTTATTATTGCTCTTTTTTCAAATGGACACTCTCTTTTTGTTGGAGTTCCTGGCCTTGCAAAAACACTTTTAATTTCAACTCTTGCAGCATCTGTTGAGCTTAAATTTAGTAGAATTCAGTTTACTCCCGATTTAATGCCATCAGATATATCTGGATTTGATATACTTCAAGAGAATCGAGAGACAAAAACGAAAGAGTTTGCATTTGTGAAAGGACCACTTTTCACACAGATTCTTTTGGCAGATGAGATTAATAGAACTCCTCCAAAAACACAGGCTGCTCTTTTACAGGCAATGCAAGAGCGAGAGGTTACTGCATCAGGAAGAACATATAAACTTGAATCACCATTTTTAGTTTTTGCAACACAAAATCCAATAGAACATGAGGGAACATATCCACTTCCAGAGGCTCAACAGGATAGATTTATGTTTCATCTTGTTGTTGAGTATCCATCTCTTGAAGAGGAGATTAAAATAGTTCAAAACACAACAATTGGAGAGTTATATCAACCAAAACCTGTTTTTAATGCTCAAAAATTAATTGAATTTCAGAAACTTGTTTTAAGAGTTCCTGCAAGTGGTGATGTTGTGAGATATGCTGTTTCGATGGTTCATCAAAGTCGACCAGAAACAACAAAAATCCCTGAAATAAAAGAGTTTTTATCTTGGGGAAGTGGTCCACGAGGTGGTCAAAATCTTATTTTAGCTGCAAAAACAAAAGCTCTTCTTGATGGAAGATTTCATGTTACAAAAGAGGATGTAAATTTTCTGGCAAAAGCTGTGTTAAATCATCGTTTGATTCTGAATTATCGTGCTCAAGCAGAGGGCATTACTGCATTCAACTTAGTTGAAAAACTAATTCAATATATGAAAAAAGAGGATTAAAATTCATAATAAATTTTTTTTTGTTCATTTCTGTATTTATATATATATATTTTGTTTAAATATAAAGATAAGTAATGAATAGTGGGTTTTAATTCACTGAAGTTTTAAATATCTATTTTTAATTGGAGGAGTAATATGAAAGAGGTTATGATAAGAGTAAGAATGAGTTCACATGATGCTCATTATGGTGGAAATTTAGTTGATGGTGCTAAAATGTTGCAACTATTTGGAGATGTAGCAACAGAGTTACTAATAGATTTAGATGGTGATGAGGGATTATTTAGAGCATATACATCTGTTGATTTTTTAGCACCAGTTTATGCTGGAGATTATATTGAGGCAAAGGGAAAAATTGTT
This sequence comes from Anaeromyxobacter dehalogenans, assembly GCA_020718465.1. GTDB lineage: Bacteria > UBP6 > JAFGXH01 > JAFGXH01 > JAFGXH01 > JAFGXH01. The sequence continues at coordinate 4,681 of DYRY01000157.1, forward strand.
GCAAAAGGGAATAGTTCGAGAACAATGGAGTTTGAGGCATATAAAGTGATTCAAGCGAAGCCAGAGATAAGTGATTCTGCTGCTGATTATATCAATCCTCCAATTATTGTATGTAAAGCAATAGGAATTTGTGTTACCCCAAAAGATAAACAGCGTAAAAACTAAATTTTTCTGTTTTAAATCTGAATTTTTGATGCTTTTAGTAAAATCTCTTCGAACTCTTTTTCAGGTTCAGAGTCGTATACAATGCCACCACCAGAGTGATAGAGAATCTTATCTCCCCTCAAAATAAAAGAGCGAATAGTGATATTTAAAATAAAGTTATCCCTTTGCCACCAACCAATTGAGCCTGTATAGCCCTCTCTATCAAATTTTTCATATTTCAGAATAGCCTCAACTGCAGCCTCTTTTGGGCAACCACTAATTGAGCCTCCAGGGGCTGTTTTTTTAATAATCTCTCCCAATTTTTTTGATGTTTTAACCTCAATTTCAGAGTAAGTATGGATTAAATTTCCTAAATTCATAATTTTTCTATGAAAATTTATAGAGTCCCCTTGAATATCTCCAACAGAGTTTAAATCATTTCTTAAAAGGTCAACAATCATGGATAGTTCAGACTCCTCTTTTTCGCTTTCTAAAATTTTTTTATAGTTTTCTGGAGTGTTTGGTAAAGTTCCTTTTATTGGTTGTGAAATAAGAGAATCACCCTCTTTTTTAAGAAATAGCTCTGGGGACATTGATATAATAGCTCCATTTTTATATGGGATAAGGGCATGATAATCTCCAGAGAATTTTTGATGATAGTGTAAAAAAATATCACAATAATCACCAGTATAGTTAGCTTTAAATGGGATTGTAAAATTTATTTGATAAAAATTTCCAACAGATATCTCTTTTTTTATTGCTTTGATAGTTTTAATGTATTTATCTTTTGGCACTAATTTTTTGAGTGGGGTTTGTAGTCTAAATGAGTCACTATTTTTAATATCTATTTCACTTGTAACTCGATAGTTTTTAAGAATATATACAACTCCAAAATACTCATTTTTGTAGCTGTTTTTAAAGCAACTAAAATCATTATTATATTTTTTAACATAATTTTTTAGGTAATTTATGTTAAATTTTTTATTGTTTCTTTTTAAAATTTCATGTTTTGGAAAATCAAATTGAATAATTTTCATATTTTCATAAAAATCTTTTTGAATTTGATTAATTTTAAATTCCCAATTAGATTTTAAAAGTTCAACAGTAAAATAGTTATCTGAAATTATATATTCACCATTTTTATAAAAAGATATTATTGGAAAACTGTTCAAAATAACCTCTTTTAATTTATAAATTATTTTTACTTTTTAACAAAACCAATTAAAAGATAAAAATACAAAACATCAACAATTAGAGTTATATTTTATAGTTTAATTATTTATTGTCAATAGGCTTCAATCTCTGTTGTGTTAATTTTGATATCTTTTTTACTTCCACCC
>DYRY01000158.1 GCA_020718465.1 Anaeromyxobacter dehalogenans
CAATAAATCATAAAATAGAGAACAATAAATGTAAATATTTTACTAAAATAATTTTAGAATTTATGAAAAAATATAATAAAATTATCTCTTTAATATAAATAAATTAATTAATTATCTTGAATTACAACAACTGTTTCTGTAACACCAACTCGATTCACACCAATTATAGTATATTGACCACTACCATTTATTGCAGGAGCAACATCTTGTGTTATTTGAACTTGGCAACTTTTTCCAGTAAAAGAGACTTTACTTGCATCTGTTCCAGATGCATAAGCATTATTTTCTGCATGAAATGGATCTGTTTTTTTTCCCTCATTTAAGGCATCTAAAAGTGTTGTTAAATTTGCCAACTTAGTAACACTTGGATCATCTCCACCAGAGATTTTCGACATCTCATTTCTTATTATATTGTGAGCTACAAGTGAGTTCTCAATACAAGCATTCTGTTTTGACCTTTTAATATAACCTTGGTATGCTGGAATTGCAACTGCAGCCAAAACACCAATAATTGCAACAACAATCATTAACTCAATAAGGGTGAAACCTTTTGATTGTTTTATCATTTTACACCTTTCAAAAAAAAAGCCCCTCGAAAAGGGGCTTTTATATTAGCTAAACATAAAATCAATCATCTTGTTTAAGAACTACTGATTGTGTATTTCCTTGTCTATCTGCAAGAATAACAGTAAACTGACCACTACCATTATTAGTTGCTGCTGAATCTTGAGCGACCTGAATTTGACACACTTTAGAAGCAAATGAAACTTCTGCTGCAGTAGAACCACTTGCAAAACCTGGAGTTCCTGGACGATAAGGATCTGTTTTTCCACCATCATTTAAAGCAGCTATTAGTGTAAGCATATCAACAATTTTTGAAGCAGTAACTAATTCTCCAGCAGAAACCTTAGCCATCTCACCACGAATTAAGTTAACAGCAGCTTGTCCATTTTCAATACAAGCATTTCTTTTTGTTCTTGCAATATAACCTTGGTATGCAGGAATAGCAACTGCAGCCAAAACACCAATAATCGCAACAACGATCATCAACTCGATCAACGTAAAACCTTTACGAACCTCTTTCATAATGCCTCCCAGCAATACAGTTAATAAAAACATTAATTGTTTAGCAATTGATTTTCCAAAAATAATAAAAAACTATTTTTTCTCTTTTCCCCTCTCCCCCAACCCCTCTCCAATACTTGGAGAGGGGAGAAATAAAAAAAACTTTTTATTTAAATTTAAAATTCCACTAAATAATTGTGAAATTTTTATGATTTTTGACAATTTTTGTCACTTAAATGGAGAAAACTCTGACATTTTTTGCACAATGACAATTTTTGTCAGCTAGAAAGAGCCTCCAAAAGATATATGGATTGTTTTTGAGTCTCCACCAATAATAATTGGATCTTTTTTTGTTTCATGAAGATATGGAACAAGATATCCAACAGAGACTCCAACTAACATTCCAGCAAGAATATCTGTGTAAAAATGTTTTCCTGCCTCAACTCTCATCAAAGCAATTAGAGTTGCTATTGATAGTGGAACTCCCCAAATAAGAGATTTTTGCCAAATTTTTTCAAATTTTTTTGAAAATATTGTTGCAAAAGTGGTTGCTACTGCAAAAGAGTTTGATGAATGGCCAGAATAAAATGATACACTTCCCTCTGGGTCTGTTAACTCCTCTTTTGTTACACCATCTTGATAAAGATATGGTCGTGGTCTTCGAATACTATATTTTGCCACTGTTGTAAAAAAATTATTAATTAAAAAACTCTCTAATATAATTGTAGATTCAATAAGATAGTTTTCCCAAGTTGTATTCAGTTTATTTAGTATAAAAACCCCTCCAATTAAAGAGAAAATAAGATAATCACTATAGGTTGCAATATCTAGATCATAATTTCCAACAACAGAACGATCTATAAAATTTAAATCCTCTTTATTTAAATTGGGTTCTGAAACAGTTGTTACAACTTTTGGTGAAAAATAGCTAAAAACAAGAGTTGTTGTGATTATTGGTAAATCTGTTTTTAAATCAATAAAGTAGTTTGATTCTGCTTTTATAAAAAAAGAGCTTAAACAAATTATCAGAATAGTAATAAATCTCATTTTAACTCCTAAAACAACAAAAACCACTTATAAACATTATATAGATATTTAATAATCTATTAGTATTATTTATAAAATTATCTACAAAAAATCAATAAGATATCACTCAAAATTTATTCTATATTAAAATTTAGAATAATTTTTCAAAAATACAACAAAAAACTATATCCAATTGTTAAATAATTGAAAACTATTTTAACAAGATAATAAAAATCTTGACAAATGGATAAAAAATAGTAAAAACTACATCTAGAAATGTATTGTAATAGGAGATTTTATGAAACCATGGAGACAATATTTAGATGAGTTTAAATCATTTTCAGAAAGAATTTTATCCCTTGAGTATGCACAAGCATTGATTCATTGGGATATGAATACTGGAGCCCCTAAAAAAGGGATGGGAGAAAAAGCAAAAATGCTTGGTGTTTTGGGTGGAGAGTCTGTTAAACTTTTAACATCTCCAAAAATGAATGAGCTACTTGAGATTTTAGAAGCACATAAAAACTCATTAGAACCAAATGATTTTCATCATGTAAAACATACCAGAAAAAAATATGACCAAATGATGAAAATTCCACAAAAAGAGTATGAAGAGTACCTTTCACTTTGTGCAGAGTCTAATCAGGTTTGGGAAGAGGCAAAAACTACATCAAATTTTAAACTATTCTCACCATACCTAAAAAAAATTATTGAGACATTAAGAAAATTCATAATCTATAGAGGTTATCAAAGTGGTAACCCATATAATACACTTTTAGATGATTATGAAGAGGGAATGACTGTTGAAAAACTTGATCTTTTTTTTAATACATTAAGAGAAAGAATTGTTCCATTAGTTCATAAAATAAGAGAGAAATCTCAACCAGAGTGCTCTTTTTTAGATGAAAGCTACCCAATAGTAAAACAGAAAGAGTTTAGCAACTTTATTGCAAAACATATTGGTTATGATTTTGATGCTGGAATGATAAAAGAGAGTATGCACCCATTTACTCTTGGTTTTGGTCCAAACGATGTTAGAATAACAACACACTATCATGAAAAAAATCTGATGTCTGCAATATTTAGCACTATTCATGAGTGTGGACATGCTATTTATGAGCAACAGATTTCACAAAATCTAGATGGAACTCTTCTTGCAGAGGGAACATCAATGGGAATTCATGAGTCTCAATCAAGAATGTTTGAGAATCTTTTTGGAAGAAGTTTAGATTTTTGGAAACCAATTTACAGTAAACTTCAAGAGAGTTTTTCTGTTTTATCTAATTTTTCACTTGAACAGTTTTACAAAGGAATAAATTTAACCAAACCATCACTAATTAGAATTGAGGCAGATGAGTTAACCTACTCACTTCATGTTATGGTTCGTTATGATTTGGAGAAAGCTCTATTTTCTGGAAGTTGTGAAGTTGATGATTTACCTGAACTTTGGAATAAAAAAATGGAGGAGTATTTAGGTGTTGTTCCTGAAAATGATGCTGTTGGTGTTTTACAAGATGTTCATTGGGGTTCTGGTTTGTTTGGGTATTTTCCATCATATGCACTTGGAAATGCCTATGCCTCTCAATTTTTTACTGCAATGAATAGAGAGTTTTCTGTTTTTGATGAACTTGAAAAAGGGGATTTTACAAAAATAAAAGAGTGGTTAAAAACTCATATTCATCAATATGGAAAAACTAAAAGACCTGAAGAGCTACTTATTGGTGCAACTGGTGAGGGGTTAAATCCAAACTATTTTGCAGAGTATCTTGAAAATAAATTCACATCACTTTATAATCTTTAAAAAATAATACCAATCTAAAAACTAATTTTATATATTTTTTTGTCTTTTAAAATAATATATTAAATTTTTTATTTTTTAATAATTTGATTTTTACAGTTTTCTGTTATTTTTATAAAAAACATCTATTTTTGTTATGAGCTATTTGTATTATAATGATTTTCTTATTAAATTTTTATAGTGGACTTCCCTTCTGCTATAATAATTCGATCATCTTTTATCTCTTTTATTTCAGCAATAACCTCATAATACACACTTGGTTTTATATGATAAAGATATATTGGAACATCTTTTTTTATCTTTTTTAAATCTTCAGATAGAGTTTTTGGTGAGTAGTGTTTTGAGGCATCTGCAACTCCTTGCATTCTATTTGGAAAAGATACTTCCATAAAAATAACTCTCAAATCATCCCTACTATTTGCAACTCTCCAAACCTCATCTGTTGTTGTTGTGTCAGATGAATATAATATTGCATCCTTTTTATCTGCAACAATAAATGCACTTGATGGAACACTATGATTTACTTCAATAGATTGAACACTATAACCAACTGTTTCAAAAATATCACCTCTTTGATGTGGTATAAATCTAAAAACTGGATTCTCTTTAGTTGGTATAGATGAGAAATCGGGCCAAATAGTCCAATTAAAAAGATGTTTTCTCACTGCCTCTAAAACATCCTCTGCTCCATGTGTTTCAATAGATGGACGTTGACCAAATATTAAATCCCCCCACAAAAGAAGATCTTTAACATGATCTATATGGGTATGGCTTAAAAGAACTGAATCTATTTTTAATAGAGTTTTTAATTTCATTGCATGTAGTAATCCACCTGCATCTATTGCTAATATATCATCAACTAAAAAAGAGATTGCATGATTCTCTTTTCCTAACTCTCCTCCATCTATTCCCAATAGTGATATTTTCATAAATACTCCTAACTAAACTCTTTAAATTTCTCTCTTTTTGCAAGATAATCATAAAAATCTTGAAAAACTTTTAAATTTGGTATTTTAAATTGTGCACCATTTAATTGTACAATAAGCTCATTTTTAAGTAGTTTTGCTAACACTCTTTTAACCTCTTCAGGGTCTAACATAATGGTTCTTGAAATCTCTGTTAACGATAATGTTAACTCCATCTCTTGAGATGTTGCATCTAATACTCTTCTCTCTGCTTCTGATTTAAGATAATGAACAACTTTTGCACTTGAATCTTTTAAAAGAAGATTCTCTATCTGATTATCAGTTTTTGCAAGCCTATCAGCAAGTCGTTGAAGCATTCTTATAGCAATATTTGCATCCCCTCTAATCATTGCTTCAAATGTTGAAGGATTTATAACCAATAATTTAGCATCCTCTAAAACTTTGGCTGTAGCTGTTCTTGGTTTTTTTGTGAGAATACTCATCTCACCCAAAAATTCCCCCTTATCTAAAATTGCTAAAGTTGTCTCTTGCCCTCCAGACTCTTTTATTATTGCTATTTTTCCCTCTTGGATTACATACATCTCATCACCACGATCTCTTTCGTGAAAAAGATATGTACCCTTTTTAAAAAGTTTTCCAAACTTGTTAAAGAGTTGATCATCTAAACTCATACCTACCCCCTGTCTGTTTTTTCCAGACAATATTACATTGTATTTAAAAAAAAGAGATTACACAAGAAAATTCTATTTTTTTATCTTTTTTAACAGTTTTTATATTTTATAAATATAAAAATTTATTATTAATGACAATAATATTATTTTGTTGTCATTGTAAAAACCCCATCCCATCCCTCTTCTGGTGGAGTTTGTTTGTAAATTTTGCAACGATCTACATACATTTGAGCAGGATAATCACTCTCTCTAAGTTTTAAAACTTTTTCAAAAACCTCAATCGATTCATCCCATTTTTTCTCCATATAAAGAGAGATTCCAATATTACAAAGTTTTGAAATCTCACTCCAAATTGGATCCTGAATATTTTTGCTTACAAGTTCATATATAACAACAGGAAGTTTTTTCCCCTTAACACGAACAGAATCTAATTTTCTACACAACAGTTTTCCCTCAATCTCTTTAAATGTAAACTCACTTACAATTATGTTTGAATGATACTGTTTGTTAATTCCCTCTAATCTGGAACCTAAATTAACATTGTCTCCCATTACAGTATAGTCAAATCTCTGTTGAGAACCCATATTTCCGACTGACATCTCCCCTGTATTTATACCAATTCCTATATCTATATCAGGTAATTTTCTA
>DYRY01000159.1 GCA_020718465.1 Anaeromyxobacter dehalogenans
TTTTTATTATTATTTATGTAACTTTGTTTATTACTGTTTTTTTCTACCATTTTTATCCCTGATACTCTATAAGATATCAATATATTTTTCCTTACAAGATAGGCACAAAGATAGTATAACTGATTATCTTTATCATACTCAATAAAAAGAGGTTCAACCTCCTCAACTCTATCATTATAGCCAATAATAACATTTTTTCTTACTTTTATCTGTTCCTCTAATTTATTAATTGTATCAATATGAATTAACTTTTCACGCTCCGTTCTTGCAAGTTTACTATACTCATCAAAAATATATCTAAAAAACTCTGCTAAACTATTTTCACAACTAAAATCATCAAATATAGTCTCTAATAAACTTTCCTCTGTTTTATTAAGATTAAACTGAACAACAACTGTATGCTCTTTTTCAAGTTTTTTATACCCTTTTTTATCATAAAATCTTTTAAATATGATGTTACATAGTAGATTTTTTGATATTTGAAACAATTTAGAATCATAGTCAATAGTCTCTGAAACAATACTATTTACAGTAAAACGTATTTTTTTCATGTTATCTCCCCAAAAAAACAAAAGATTAATCAGTTTAACTAGTTTAAATAAAAAATATCAACAAACATAAAACAATACTTCGGAAAAAATAGAAAATTATGAAAAAAATCATAAAAAAATCATAAAAAAATTAAAAAAAGTAGTATAATTAAAAACTTAACTCTATAACTCTTGACAAAAAAAATTAATTAGATATAAAATCAGACAATTTACTTTGTGATATTAGTGAATATCAATTTACAACATCTAAATTTTAACAGAAACAGAAATGAAAAAATATATATAACACTTTTAGCTATACTTATTGGTACTTTAACTGGTTTTGGTGCAGTTGGTGTACATCATATCATAGATTTTTTTCAAAACCTATTCTATGGAAAAGGAAATCCTTTAGAGCTTTTTACAAATGCTACAATTTGGCAAATTCTGTTAATTCCTTTAGTTGTTGGGGTGGGTGTTGGTCTAATTATCTATTTTATAGCTCCAGAAACGAAAGGTAGTGGCATTCCTGATGTTATGGCATCTGTAATGTTACGTGGAGGAAAAATAAGATTAAGGGTAGCTTTTTCAAAAACATTAACCTGTTCACTCTCTATTGGCTCTGGTGCATCTCTTGGTTCAGAAGGACCACAAGCTCAAATTGGTGCAAGTTTAAGCTCAAATATTGCAAGATTTTTTTTGAAAAAAGAGGATTACATTAAAATTCTTGTTGCGGCAGGGGCTGGAAGTGGAATTGCAGCTGCATTTAATGCTCCAATGGCAGGAGCCCTATTTGCAGCAGGTTTTCTATCTCTTCTTTTTATTTGGATCTTATACTACTCTGAGTATTTTTTTGATAAAATATTAAAGATACCATTTTTTTTTAAAACAGCAATAGGTGGTTTGATAGTTGGTTTAATTGGAATTTTTTATCCACAAGTTATGGGGGTTGGATTTGATGTTATAAATGAGACTCTAAATGATAGTCCACTATATTGGACTCTTATTATAACTGTTTTTTTTAAAATAGTTGCAACATCAGCCACACTTGGTTCAGGTCACTCTGGAGGGGTTTTTGTCAGGAGCAACACAGGCACCAATTGCATCAATGTTTATAATATTTGAGATGTCTCAAAACTACACATTAATTGCACCATTAATTATAACCTCAATTGTAGCCTCTTTAATAACAACTTTCATAAAAAAAGAGTCAATATATACACAAAAATTAGCATTAAATGGGATATATTTACATAAAAATAGAAAAGAGAACAGGCTTAAAAATAGTGAAAGATATATTATAAAATCAACTCCATTAAAAACAGTTATAAGAGAGTGTATTGAATCAAATTCAGAGATTTTGCCTGTTTTAGAGTCAGAAAATAGTAAAGTTTTTTGTGGAGTTGTCTCACTAAAATCTTTAAAATGGATTTTAGAGGATAATCTTGATTCTTTAAACACTCTTATTAAAGCAATTGATGTTATGGAGTCCACTATTGTAATTTCTGATGATTGTGATTGGATGGATGCTTTAGAGATTTTTGCACTTTATAACTCAGAACTTCAAAAAAATGCTCTTGCAGATATGATTGGTGGAGAAGATATTATAGAGAAAAAAAAGTTACCATTTAGTGATGGTTATTGGATTGAGCTACTTGACGAGTATGGCTCATTTATTAATAAAAAAATAGGAGAGATAGATTTTTTTCGAAAATATTCACTTGAAATAATATTGATTTATAATAAAAAAGATAATATTAAAACTATTCCAACTGCTAATTACACAATAAAAAAGGGGGATCAATTTATTATTCTTGGAAAATTAAGTGAGATTGATCAATATAAAAATTTAGCAAAAATCAACCTTTTTTAATCTATTTTTTATAAATTACTATTGTTTAATAAACAAATAGTAAAAGAAACTATAGACTAATTATAAATTTTTTTATATAATCAGTGGATTTTTGTTTTTTTTACAAAAAATGAGTTAACATTTTTTTATTTATGAGGTTTTAGATGGATGTTTTAATTGGATGTAGTGGATTTCCATATAGCAAAAAAAACTATTTTCAAAGTTTCTCTTTTGTTGAGATAGAGGAGACTTATCAATCTTTTTTAAAAGGTAAAACTTTAAAAAAGCTTAGAGAACAGGCAGGAGAGGATTTCTCATTCTCTTTAAGAGTTCCTCTTTTTATTAGTGATCATCAAGATATAATTAAAAAAAATTCTGTAAATGTTCCACAAATTAATAAAGAGAGTATTTTAGAGTATGGAATGTTTAAACCAACAAAAGAGAATTTAGAGCTTTTGGATCTTTTTGCAAAAGAGGTTTCTGATATTGATGCTGACTCAATTATTTTTCATACTTCAAATAAAGTATATCCAACTCCAGAGAATATAAAAAATATGAACTATTTTTTTAATTTAACTGCAGAGAGATTTAAAGAGTCTAAAATTGATATATTCTGGCACTCTTTAGGTTTTTGGGATAGTGAAACAATCAACGAGGCAATATATAAAACCCCTGTTGTTCCTGCTTTTGACCCAATTATGGATGATTACTCTGGAAATTTTGATGTAATGTATTATGTTATGAGAGGATTAGGATTTTACTCAAAAGGTTATCCAAATGGTGTGTTGGAGCAACTTGCATCAAAAATAGTTAAAGATTCAGTTGATTCGTATGTTGTTTTTCAGGGGCAATATCAGGGTTCTGATGCAAAAAGATTATTAGAAATGATGGAGTAGGAGGTTTTTAATGGAGAGCTATTTTAAAAACGAGAGAGATTATCTTTTAGAGATTTTATCAAAATTGGTTGAACAAAACACAACAAATCCTCCAGGAAACGAGTATTTGGCTGCTGAAGTTGTAAAAAATGAGTTTGAAAAACTAAATATTCCTTATGAGATACATGAAAAAACAGAAGGAAGAAGCAATATTTTTGGTACAATTGGAAAAGGGGATAAAACTCTTTTAATTGCAGCACATCTTGATGTTGTTCCTGCTGGTAAAGGTTGGGAAACAGATCCTTTCAAAATGGAGATTAAAGGGGAGAGAGTTTTTGGAAGAGGTGTTTTAGATGATAAAGGTTTAATGGCATCTGCTTTAGTTTTGGCAAAGTATCTAAAAACTATTGAAAACTCTTTAAATTTGAAAATAGTTATTGCAGGGGTTGCAGATGAGGAGAAAGGGTCTGAATTTGGTATGACTTGGCTTGCAGATTCAGGCATATTAAAACCTGATTTTGCAATAATTCCTGATAATGCTGGGAATCTTTGTGAGATAAATATTGCTGAAAAAGGGAATTTAAAAATAAAAGTTAAATCTTATGGAATTCAGGCTCATGCAATGAGTCCTGAAAAAGGGGTTAATGCAATTGTTAATCTATCAAAATTTATTGTTGAGCTTCAGAATTATAAGTTTAAATATGAATCTAATCTTCTTTTGGATAAGCCAACAATGAATATTGGTTTAATATCTGGTGGAACTGTTGCAAACTCTGTTCCATCTTATGCTAAAGCAACTATTGATATTCGTTATCTTCCATCCCAAACAGCCTCTGAAATTGTTGCTGATTTTCAACAAATTGGGGAAAAACTAAAAGAGTCTGATAAATCAATAGATTTAAAATTTGAAATTAGATCTGATGCAAAACCACTTTATGTTTCTCCAGAACATCCTCTTGTTCAAATAATTCAAAGTGAGGGAGAGAGATATCATAGCAAGCCTGTAAAAATAACAGGAATGGGTGGTGGAACTGTTTGTAAAGATTTAGCTAGAAATGGAGCTCTTGCAATCTGTTACTCTGCAGGAGATTTAGAGTTTTACCATCAAGTTAATGAAAATATTTTAATTAATGAGCTTCTTGATTATTCAGAGATAATGGCAAATGTTATTCAAAATTTTAATCAAAAAATTTAATTAAAACTTCTCTATCTCTATCTGTTCTGCATCAAATTGACGCATTGTAAGTGTATATCCTTTTATTTCAATAATACAAGGACCATTAAATGGAGCTCTTCTCACCATTCTTATCTCTGAATTTCTTAAAAAACCAAGTTCGGACAATCTATGTTTAAATCGATCAGTTCCATTGACAAACTGTATTATTCCAGATTCTCCATCTTTAAGTTGTATGAGTGTCATTATATCCTCCATTCAGTCTAGCTTAATGATATCTTTTTTTTTTATAAATGTCAAGTACAAAATGAAAACAATTTTCATTTTCAGATTTATCTACTCCATAATCTCTAAATATAACTCTTTTGCCTCGTTTAGAGTTTTTTTTCCTACATCTGTGATTGTTTAATATATGAATCTCACTAAAATCACAAAAATATTCTAAAATATTTTCTACTAACGTAAACAAAAAAAGTTAAATTTTTCTTATATTAAAAACAAAAAAGAAAATTTCAAATTAGATAAGAAAAATTTGATTAATTCATAATTAAATTAATCCTAAAATTAGAGCAAAAGCAATTAAAAGTAACATAACTCCAACAATTAGTTGAATAGAGCGATATGTAACTTTTTTTATCACTTTAGACCCAATAAAAACTCCTAAAAAAGCAGCAATTGATGCAACAATAATATGGCTAATAATATTTGACTCTCCTAATTTTGGTAAAAATGTTACTCCATAAACCAACATTCTTGATAAATCAACAAAAATTGCAGCTAAAACTGTTGTTCCAATAAAAGCCTTTTTTGATAATCCAGCTTTTAAAAGAAATGTTGAACGAAATGCCCCCTGATGACCAGATAATCCACCAAAAAAACCAGATAATGCACCTCCTAAAGGGATATATTTTGCATCAAAACTTTTTTTAGATAAAGTTCTACTTAGTTCAAAAAGTGAGAAAAATATCATTAATATACCAATAATAAATTTTACTAAAATTATATTAAATGTTTTGTCAAAAATTGAGTAACTAAAAATAACTTTTGTTATTGAGATTGTACTAAGAATCCAAGCACCTAAAAATGCAAAAATTACTGCTGGAAGAGAGAATTTTATTGTTATTTTTAAATCTGCAAATTTTCCAACCATCACCCCTTTTATAATATTGTTTGCAAGATGAACTGCTGCTGTTGCCGCAATTGCAGTCTCTATTGGAAAAAATATTGCAAAAACAGGCATTAATATTGTTCCCAATCCAAAACCTGAAAAAAGTGTAATTCCTGATACAACGAAAGATGTTAAAGCAATTATAATAAAACTGATTGTCATTTTAAACCTCCACTATTAAATTGTGCATGTTTTTTTTGATAAAATATTAAAGATATTATAATAATAAATTATAATAATAAATTATAATATAGTAATTTGATATTGTATTGTAAATAGAATTAATCCCATTTCAAAAAAACAATGAAACAATTTATATTTTTTGTTATTTTTATGTTTAAAAAGTAGAAAATACAGAAGAAAAAACAAAAAAGGGGTATTTCTACCCCTTTTTTACAAGTAAATCTAAAAAATATTATTTAGGAGCATCTAATTTTGGTGTATCTGAAGAGCCACCAGAAAGAAGTCCCATTTCACGTTT
>DYRY01000160.1 GCA_020718465.1 Anaeromyxobacter dehalogenans
ATTAAAAAAGCTACTTCAAGATATCCATTCTGTTTTGAATTACGATTTCTAAGATATTTTAGAAAAACCACTTCAAAAAAAAAGATTTTTAGAAATGAAATCCAAGTTGTAACTCTACACCATCATTATTTCCAGCAGTAGTTATATGCATTGTATATAAAATTTGAAGTGACATTGAGAAATTTGAACTTCCAAAAAGAAATCCACCACCTGCTTTGAATAAAACTCCAACATCTTTAAAATTAGAATCATCATCATCCTCTTCATCATAGTAATCATCATCATCATCTTCATCTGGAACCCAATTTGCACCTAAAACACCTAAATCAAAACGAAAAAATGGAGCATTAGTAAATCCAAATGGCATTATAAATGCACTATATGATATACTCAAATAGTCACTATTTTCATAATTATCATCAAGATCAACAACTCCTAATCCAACAGTAAAACCAGATAAAAAGTTTCCCTCTTCAGGAATCATATATAAACCATACTCTAAGCCAACATGTTTTGAACCATGATAATCTACACCATCATATCCACCACCAAAAGATAACATTTGAAGTGATGTTTTCTTATACTCTTCACTATAATCACCATCATCACTATATGAGTTTGAACTATTTGAGTTATAAGCAACTTTATCAGAATTACTATTTTTTGAATTATAGTTTGAATCCTCTTTTTTTAGATTTTTAGAGCTATCCTCTATAACAACACTCTTATCCTCCTCTTTGGAACTCTCCTCTTTTTTCTTTTTAATTTTTTCTCTTAATGAGTCCATTGCTTCATCATCTGTTTCTGTGTCAAAATTATCAAGAGATTGATCCATCTCTTCAAATTTATCCTCTTTTACACCATCATTTGCCCCAAAAACTGCTATACTCATTAGTAACATAAAAAAAACTGTTAAAAACCTTCTCATATTATCTCCAAAAATAGAACAGAGATTAGACGTTAATTTTTGAAAAATATTTAATAAAAATCTATAAATCTATAAATCTATTTTAATATAATTATTTTTAAAATAATTATAAAATATTTCACTTTCTAAATACTTCTGTTAAAATTTCACACAAAATAAAAGTGAATTTACCTGCAACAATCTATTTCGATAATGGAAATATTGAGGCAACTATTGTTGATATTGATGAGAAACAGTTAATTATTGATGATTATGTGGGGAGGGTTATTGGTCCTGGTGAAAGTGTTAATATTCCTGATGAATTTTTAGAGTATTTAGAGTTTTCATTATTAACAGAAAAAGATTTTGAGTATGTTGAGATTTGCAAAAAATTGGATATTAACACTTTTATGCTCTCATTTGTTGAATCTGAAAATGATTTAATAAAATTCAAAGAGATATTTAAAAATAGTATTGTAGTTTCAAAAATTGAGAATAAAAAAGGTTTTGAGAATTTAGAATCAATTATATCTAAAAGTGATTTTGTAATGGCAGCAAGAGGAGATTTGTTCACAGAGATTGATTATCCTCATGAAATATCTTATTATCTAAAAAAACTTAAACAACTAGGGCAAAATAGATCAATTGTTGGTTCAAGATTTTTTGAATCTTTGTTAAAAAAACAGTTTCCTTCTTGTTCTGATATTATGGATGTTTCATATCTAAAAGATATGGGTTACAACTCCTTTATGATTGGTGATGATATCTGTTTTAAAAAAGAGATTTTAACAAAAGTAATCAATATTTTATAAACTATAAGCTATAAACTACTCAACAACCCTATCCATAACTCCATCAAGCTCTTTATCTGCCTCTTTTTTTTCACTCTTTTTTTTCTGATTATATGATGTTTCAAATACTGGGGAATATTTACCTTTTGGATTCCAAAAAATCCATCCATAAGGCTCAACTTCATCTATCTGCTCCTGAATATATTTTGAGTCATATTTTCTATTTTTTACCCCATACTCAAAAGCCTGTAGATATGGTCTAATAACAATATCCACACCATTAAAAATCTCTTTTGTTCTTATCATACTTTTTTTAATCATTTCAGAAGCATTATCTCCTGGGTTTTTAAGATTATCAAATGGATTTGAAAAATGTGATGGATATATCATTGGAGAGATAATATCACTATTTTTTGCCATTTTTGTTAAATCTTGACCTGTAACACAAACATCCAATTTTCTTTGCCATAAAACTATACCAAAAACATCAATTGATAATAAAACTCCCTCTTTTTTTGTTATTTCATAAACTTTTTTTAAAAAGTTATTAATCACCTCCACCCTATTTTGAGATTTACAATGGGATGCACCTGCCTCTGGATATCGAATATAGTCTAATTGAATCTCATCAACTCCATATTTTGATAATTTTTTAATCAAATCTAAAAGGTATGTTTGCACCTCACTATCAGCTGGATTGACCCAAGAGGAGTAGGCACTATTTGGATATAATCTTAAATTTGGCATCCCTTTTGCAAGTGATTCATCATGAAAACATACAACTCTTGCAACAGCATGCATATCATTTTTATGAAGATAGTAGATAACTTTATTTAAATCTCCAAGAGATGACCAATTTTTTCTAATTTTTTTAACCCACTCATGTGAAAATGGTATAGATATCTCACCACTCATTGTTTTAACATCAAAAACAATTGTGTTTATCCCTGCTTTTTTATAAATCTCCAATTTATCTAAAAAAGAGGGATGAGCCATTGATGATATTGGTATATACAAAGCTTTAGCTTTAAAATCTTTTGCTCTATTAAGTTTTGTTGTTGTTAGAGGAGAGTCTAAAACTGGTATTTTAAGAGTCATTTTGGGTTTTAAAAATTTTTTAATTCCATTATACTCCTTTATTTCAGAAACAAATGTATCAACATATATATGTTTACTTTGAGAAACATATATGTTAGCTATTTTATGAAGTGAATCTCCATTTTTTACTTTATACTCAATATCTTTACCATAAAGAGTTAATGATATAGATAGAATTAAAAATGCTATATATTTTTTCATAGATTAACCTTAAATATTAAAAATGTAAAAACTGTTAACAGAAATAATCTATTAACTCTCTATTTTAACAAATATTTAAAGTTATTTCAATTTTTTAAAAATTGATACTTTTTATCTTTTATGTTTTTCTTGTTTTAAGAGTAAAAAATCTTTTTTTGTTTTGAATTTAGTTTTTAGATTAATTATAGAACGTAGCCAAGCTCAAGCATAGAGTTTGCAACTTTAATAAAACCACCAATATTAGCACCTTTTTGGTAATTAATATATCCATCTGCTTCTGTTCCATATTTAACACAAGTGTCATGGATATTTTTCATAATTCCAAGAAGTTTTTGGTCAACCTCTTCTGCTGTCCAATTAAGTTTCATTGAGTTTTGGCTCATCTCAAGACCTGATGTTGCAACACCACCTGCATTAACAGCTTTTCCTGGACCATATAAAGCTTTATTGTGATGTAAAACCTCAATTGCCTCTGGAGTACAACCCATATTTGATGCCTCTGCAACAATTTTACAACCATTTTTAATAAGAGTTTCAGCATCTTTTCCACCAAGCTCATTTTGTGTTGCACAAGGAATTGCTATATCACATTTAACTTCCCATGGTCTTTTGTTTGCAACAAATTTAGCACCAAATTTCTCTGCATAAGGGGAAACAATATCATTGTTTGTTGCACGAAGCTCAAGAAGATACTCAATTTTCTCTCCAGAGATTCCTGCTTCATCATAAATATATCCATCAGGACCAGATATTGTTACAACTTTTGCACCAAGCTCTGTTGCTTTAAGAGCAGCACCCCAAGCAACATTACCAAAACCAGAAAGAGCTACAGTTTTTCCTTGAAAACTATCACCCATAGTTTTTAGCATCTCATCAACAAAATATACAGCACCATAACCAGTTGCTTCAGGACGAATTAAACTTCCACCCCAAAGAATACTTTTACCAGTTAATACTCCATGATGTTGATTTGTAAGACGTTTATACATTCCATACATATAACCGATTTCACGACCACCAACACCAATATCACCAGCAGGAACATCCATCTCTGGACCGATATGTTTATAAAGTTCCATCATAAATGATTGGCAAAAACGCATAATCTCATTATCTGATTTCCCTTTTGGATTAAAATCGGAACCACCTTTTCCACCACCCATTGGTAATGATGTGAGGCTATTTTTGAAAATCTGTTCAAAACCGAGAAATTTTAAAATACTAAGAGTTACTGATGGGTGAAAACGAAGTCCACCTTTGTATGGTCCAATTGCACTACTAAACTGAACTCTAAAACCACGATTTAGTTGAATTTCACCACGATCATCAACCCATGGAATTTTGAACATAATTGTTCTTTCAGGTTCAACCAATCTCTCAAGAATCTTTGCATTACGATAAACAGGATTCTCCTCTAAAATAGGAATCAAAGATTGTAAAACCTCTTTTGTTGCCTGAAGAAACTCAATCTGCTCAGGATATCTTTTCTCTAAATCACGAACAACCTCATTAACATAACGTTGCATAAATGCCTCCTATCCACCATTAACAAAACAACAAATAGATTAAATTATATAGAAAATAAAACAGCCAAATTTCGTTTTGAATATAACACACTTTTTAATTTATGTCATCAATTTTTATTCAAGTTCACAAACATTTTTATATTTATTCTCAAATCTTTTTTATATAAATTTTTCTTCTAAAATCTTTTAATATTTATAAAGTTGAGTAATTAAAATATTTTATGATATAAATGTTTAATTTGATTTTTGAGGTTTTTATGGTTCAAGAGCGTTTAGAGAGAAGTTTGAATAAATATGGAGTGATGTATCGAAATATCCAAAAAATGGTTGGAGATGCTTCAACAAGAGTATACTTTAGAGTTTTTTTAGAACAGAGTAGTTCTGTTGCAATGGTTTTACCTGAAAAAGTGGAATCTAATGAGGGTGGTTCATTTAAATTAACAGAGGAGCCATTTTATCAAATTCAAAACTATCTAAAAGAGGGAAATCTTCCAGTTCCAGAGATATTTTGGTATGATATTGATAATCGAATAATGCTTTTGGAGGATTTAGGAGATAAAACTCTTTTTAGAGCAGTAACAGAGGATGATATAGATTTAGAGAGACATTATAAAAATGTTATTAAAACTCTGATTCTTTTTCAAAAACATACACAAAAAGAGAGAAAAGAGCTTTACCCTTTTCAAAGGGAGTTTAACTTTGAAACACTTTTGTGGGAGTTAGAGCATTTTGTTGAGTGGTATATTTATAAAGGGGAAAACAAAGAGCTTTCAGAATCTGAAAAGCTGATAGTTAATGCTGAATTTCAACGGATTGCAATGGAGTTAAGTCAGATACCAAAAATAGTGTGCCACAGAGATTATCAATCGAAGAATATAATGATTCATAATAAGAAGTTGTATCTTATAGATTTTCAGGATGCACTGATGGGCTCTCCTGTTTATGATTTAGTTGCCCTTTTAAAAGACTCATATATCTCAATGGAGGAGGATTTTGTTGTAGATATGTTAAAGTATTATCTTAAAAAATCGGAATCTACTATAGAATTTGAGAGTTTTTATAGAATGTTTAAGCTTCAGGCGGTTCAAAGGAAATTAAAGGATACAGGAAGGTTTCATTTTATAGATCAAGTTAGAGGAAACAGCTCATTTTTGCAATATATTCCACTTAGTAAACTCTATATATTAAGGTATTTAGAGGAGATATCTGAACCTCTTTATAAAATATTTTCAAAGCATCTATAGAATTAAAATTTTATGGACAAAAGAGCAAGTTTTATATATCTTTTTTATATTAGACATCTTGCATAACCTCGGAACATATTAAACTCCTCTATTCATGTTGATAATAAATCTTCTAACTCTTTTATCCTTGTCTTTCTATTATTTGTAGTAATTCTATAACATTCACTTCCATCTCATCATTTTATTTATTTTTCCGCTAAGTAGTTACAAAAAAACTATAATCTTGATTATTTTGATGA
>DYRY01000161.1 GCA_020718465.1 Anaeromyxobacter dehalogenans
TTTGAGTATTTAAGTTTAAATAGTTGAGTCAATCCAATCTGAACTATTTTATTGCCCTCCTTTTTAAAAAATATAGGAATATACTCTTCAGATTCCCACATTCTTCTCCAATATTGACCAGATTTAGATTCTGAATCATTAAAATAAACAGATTCAAAATCCTCAAAAACCTCTTTTTTTAATTTAGTCTCATTATTTCTTCTACTTGAATAAAAAACAAACTCACTCTTCTTATTGAGTATATTATTCGTAAAAACTAGTGTTCCATTTTTTTTAGAATTTGAATCATACTCTGCAACCCATTTTTTGCCAATCGTTTTACCATTTTTCTTAATATCCTCCTCTTTTTCCCTGAATTGTATATTAAGATTTGGAATTTTTTGATATTTAGTTTCAATATCTTCAAAATCTTTTAGGTTAATACCTGTATCATTTTTAATTTCAGAGTGTTTTATTTTAATTATCTTATCACACTCCTCAATAAGATAGTCATCTCCAATCTTTCTTAAAAACCCACATCCATTTGCTTGACCAACCAATTTATTTCTATTTGTCATATCCCTAACTGAGTATGTGCTATCATCAATTTGGAACATTTTAGAGAAGCTTAAAATCTCAAGAACAGAGCGAACCATACCTTTAACAGAGCTTCCTGGAATAAAATAATCCTCATTATGCTTGCAAAACTCTTTAACATCACTACTATTTTTAGTATGATTACTCACAAAAATAGGGCTTTTTGCCTCTATTTTAACATCAATAACTCCACTTTCACCATCTTCAAAAGGGATATCATGAAAAACTTTTTCACTCCAATTGGGAAAAAACACTTTTTTACTAAGTGGTACAAAATTAAAAGGTGCTGTAATCATTTATCTCCTCCATCAAATCCATAAAAAACAGATGCAACAGGTTTTAAAACAGAAAAACCTTCACAAAATGGGTCAATTTTCTCGCTCCAAAGTTGAGCAATTTTAACTTTTTTACTATATTTTGAGAAAAATTTAACCTCTTTTAATGTTTTTTCACTAAATTTTCCTAAATCAAACTGAGAAACACTCCAATAATTGTTTATCTGTCTAATCAGAATTGAACAATTTTTATCTTTGCTATAAAATGCAGCCTCAATTATAAAATTATCACCACTTTCATTATGAACAGAGTTCCAAAATGACCCTAAAACAACACTATAATTACCCTCTGTTTGAGTAGAAACACCATTTTCTAAAATAAAAAACCCTTTCCTATCAGAAATCTGAACATATCCCTCATAATCTGGGGTAATCTCTTTATTAAAAAACTGCTCTAACCCAACTTTATCTAATTTTTCAACCATAAAATCCCCCTACTCTTTTGTAAAATTACCAGTAAAAACTCCATGCCCTTTTGTTGTGGCTCCACCAAGAGGCAATAAACCACTGCATAAATCTTTAAGAGCATTTTCAAAAGCATCTAAAACATCTTTTTCAATAGGTTTATCATTTTTTAGATAGATATCCAAACTCCAAACATCTTTTTTATAAACAACTCTCTCCTTAAAAAGTGCTCCATCCATAGCTCCACCAGTAAAACGGTCAATTTTTACATGGTCAAAAACTTTTAACTCTCTATCAAAATTAGTAATTGATTGATAAATATCAGTAAAAACTACTCTTCCTTTTGCTCCATCATCTTTTCTACCAGTAATCTCTTTAATATCTTTACTATCTTTTGAGCATCCAAAAATAGCTTTAACTGCCTCATTATTCTCTCCAACATATCTTTTATGCTCATCTTTATCTCTAAAACTATCAGAGAAAACCCCTTTTATTTTATTATAATGAAAAGCAACTCTATGAGATAATGCTCCCTTAATTGATGAGGCTGGCATAAGAATCTCTTCTCCCATTAATCTACCAACACGATTAATCCACTTTACAACTCTCTCTAAAACAGGAGTCATATCAGACTCTTCATCTCCAAATCCACTTCCAAAAAGAAAAGTTGAATCGGGAGTCAACTCTAGTTTATAGTGAATATAATTTTTAACATTTTCATCTACTTCTGTAAAATCTTTTGCACCCTTTAGCTCATAATTAAGGCTGGAGCTCTTCTCTAAATATAGCTCTTTATCCTCTTTTTTTGATAAATCGAATGCTTTATGTTTCAAAGATACCACTTTTAGTTTTCCAAAACCCTTTGTTGTTCCACTACCAAGCCGAAACATTGGAGATGCTATTTTTTTCATCACTTTTTCCCATTTTTCTTTTTGGTGGTTTTCATCTTTAGACTCTGCAATAAACTCCATCTCAAATTTAAATCGACTCCCTTTATAAACCACCTCTTCATCAAACTTTGAGTGTTTTCTTGCAACCCCTTTGCTTGTTATAGCTGTATGCTCTCTTACTGGTAATGTTTCAAAATGTTTTAAAAAATCGTTTTTTTCAAAAAGAAAACCCTCAATAACTTTACCATTTTCATCCAAAAGATGAGCATTACTAATCAAAACTCTTGAACCAAACTCCTCTTTTTTATTAGATTTTCCATCTTTTCTGTTTTTAAATCCAAAAAGCTCATCCTCCAATTTATAATCACCACTAAAAGCCTCTCTTAAAACTCCAGCAATAGAGCTACCTAAAATCATTGGTAAACCATTCCAATCTTTCTGAATTGGGGAGTCCATAAAAATATCTCTGTTACTTCCTCCAACTTTTAAAGGAGACTCTGCCTCAATAACAATTTGAGCCACATATCTTACTTTATCCAACTTTTGCTCCATTATTTTCCCCCTTTTTTCTTTTCCTGTTTCATTTTTTTAGATATCTCCATTGAGAGCAAAACAAGAAACTGTTTTAGTTTACCAAATCTAAAATCATCCTCTTTTTTATCATCATTTTTTTTACAAACATACTCTTTTACCTTCTTTTTAAACACATCTAAAGATGGTTTCCATTGATCTTTAGCAACACCATGAACACAATAACCTGAGTTTTCTGGGTTTGCATCATCATCTTTAAAAAGCTTATCATAAATTTTACATTCATCATCTTTTCCAGCAATAGCTCTAATTTGACCCCATTGGCTTAATGTTGCTTTTTTTAGATTTGAGTAGTTATATTTAATAAAATCTAAAACATCCTCAAGAAGTTTAACCTCATTATCCCGATTTTTATCCTCTTTTTGAAGCCACTTAACAAGAATTTTCTCATCACTATTTAGTTTTGATATATCTATTTGTTCAGAAGAATTTTTTTCAGAATCATCTTTTTTAGCACTCTCTAAACACTCTTTCACTAAAAATTGAGGATTAACTAAAAATTTTCCAAAACCTTCACATAAAAAGGCTCCAACACCTCTCTCTAAAGTTTTTGAATAGTTACCAAAATCAAAATTGTCATCAATTTTAATAGCTATAACACTCCCCTTTTCAATAATCAAACGCTCAAACTCTCTACTTTCACGCTTAAAATTGTATGAGCGATATCTTCTAACTCTAATTTGAGTTTTTGATAAATCTATCTCACAACTTTCTGGTAACTCTAAATTTTTAATGGTTGGTATTGCTGTTGAAAATCCTGTTTCATCATCAACAAGAGCAATATTTGATAGTGCATATAAAAATATATGTTTTTTACCATTTTTATCTTTTAAATCTAAAAGTTTAAAAGAGTTTAAAGCTGAAAAATCGGTTTTTTGTTCAATTTTTTTAACTAAAATCTCACCATATTGGCTAGTTTTAGAGCGTCCGATATAGTGATAACCACAAATCTCTCTATCAACTTGAGAAATAGTCTCTTCTGATACTGAGTTATCAAATTGAATGTAAAAAACCCAATCAGACCCCTTAATAAAACCATTATAACCATACATTTTTGAATCTTCCGATTTTCTTTTTGCTGAATCGTATGCAGATTTTTGAGAGTATCTATGTTTCTGTTTTAGAGTTGATATTGCATCATCTTTTTGCAAAAAATAGCTCTCTCTAACCTGTTTTAATTGAACTCCCTCTTTTATAAAACGCTCTATTTTATCCTCTAAAAGAAGTGGATAGTTATGAATTTTTACCTCTGAACCACTAATTGAATCACCCTTTTTAAGGTGCCAACTAAGTGGAGATTTAAGGCTATATTGAGTGTTTTCAGATATATGAGCATCTCCAAAAACAGTTTTTCCAGAATGAAAAACATCAAAAGAGTTTTTACCAAAGTTGCTATATTTTTTAGCAACAACTCCTAAAAAAACAGAGCCAGGAATATAATCCAATGTTGTTAAATTAGCCTCTGTTGCAGATGATTGATGCAAAACAACATCACTTAAAAGTTTGCAACTATACCAATATCGTCTCATTTATCCCCCTTAACAACAAGATCACATCTACCCAAACCACGACTCCGATTAAGCCCCATTCTTTTAACAGTTTTTAATGACTCTATCATCATTTTTTTATAACTCTCTGGGCAGTTTTTAATAGTTGCCTGAAGAGTTATTGGAACAACAACCTCAATCTCCCTTAAAGATTTCTCCTCTGCAATTCCATTATCACCAATTTTAGTAGATGCAATTTGATGAAATAGCCCTTTTTTAAGTTTTGCATTCTTTTTTAGCTCTTTTTGAACATCTAAAGTTAACTCTCCATTTGAGAAGTGGCAATCACCTAAAATAGTTCCCTCTTCACCAAAACATGATTTTATAAAATCAACTCTATCTCCAAAAAGCAACTCTGCTCCCTCTCTAATCAAACCTTTTAAAGTTTTTCCAGGAATAAAAGGGACTCCATTTTCATCTTTAATAACAACACTATCCACATCAGCACCTGCTCCAAGTCCAGAGCTCATATGCCAATATGTGTAAAATTTTATACTATAATTTATCATAAAAACCTCATAAAAATCTATTTAACCAAAAGAGATACAATCTGTAGCTCAATAAAAAATCCCCAACAAAAAATCATGATTGAACCGATTTAAGCTGTAAAATATCAAATATAGGAGTTACACATATCTCTTTTTTCTCATCATTATCCTCTTTTTTAACAATCAAACAATCAAGTTTTAAATCTTTGTGAAGTTTTTCTAACTTATCATCAATAGATTTTTTAATTCCACTCTCACTTGCCATCTGATTAATCCTTTTTAAAACAGAGTCAGCATATTTTGGATTATCATACATATCTGATAGCCACCCTCTTAAACTTGATAGTGGAGATGTGATTTTTTCACCATCTTTTGAACTACCCTCATCTTTTAGCATAAAAGCATCAAAACACTCTCTCAAAGCCTGAATAGTTGGAGTGTTATCTAAATTAGCACTATTTTCTTGAGACTCTGTAATTCGATATGGACCAAACATAAGAAATAAATCTACATCATTACGCTCCTGTTTTTTATCTTCCTCACTTTTATTTTGAGGTGTATTTTGTTCTGAAGAGTCTGATTTTAAACTTTTAAAAATTGTCAACTCTTTATCTTTTAGCTCTTTAAAATCGGCATAATATGAGTCATGTGTGTTATGAAATAGCAAACAAGAGTACTTTCTATCACTACTTTTTTTAGCTTGAGAGCAGAGTGCCTCTGCCAATCTAACAGCATAATGAAATGGATATTTTTCATTACAAAAAGCTATTCCAGCACAAGCAGTTAAGCCATTTTTAAACTCATTTAGGTCAAAATCTTTAACAATTTCAGCTAAGTTATCTTTACTATTTTTTTCAAAATTAACCAAAAATTTTTCAGTAAAATCTAAAGCATAATCAGCATCACAAATAATTGTAACATCATCACCACCAATAATAAGTGGTCGAAATGGAAGTTTTTTTCTACTTTTAGTTGTAGCTTCAGCAACATCAATAATCCCCTTAAAGCTCTCTTTAAAAGCC
>DYRY01000162.1 GCA_020718465.1 Anaeromyxobacter dehalogenans
TCTGGAGAGCATAACTCTGAATCTGGAACACAAGAGCCATCTAAACAGCTTTGATTTTGAGGGCAAGAGCCATTTGGATTATCTTGTGAACAATCAACTTCTCCCTCTTTACAAACCCCACTATAACAATACTCTCCAGTTGGGCATAAACCTGTTTGATTAGATTCACTGCAAATAAGATTTTGATCAACACACT
This sequence comes from Anaeromyxobacter dehalogenans, assembly GCA_020718465.1. Classification (GTDB taxonomy): domain Bacteria; phylum UBP6; class JAFGXH01; order JAFGXH01; family JAFGXH01; genus JAFGXH01. The sequence continues at coordinate 197 of DYRY01000162.1, forward strand.
CCGCATTTAAGCAACTAAAACCATTATCACATTTTCCATCTGGGTATTGAACACTACAATCTGGAGTAACTGTTTTGCACTCTCCTGATTGGCAAATTTCACCAGTTGGACATTGCCCATTTGGATTACTCTCACTACAAACTAAATGCTCTCCAACACAAACACCATCAAGACAAACAAAACCTATGTCATCACATTTTCCTGTTGGATAAGTTGATGAGCATTTTGCTGCAGTTCCTGTGTTTGTTGTATCACAACCAAAAATGAGCATCACAAAAATTATAAATATGATTTTTTTCATAACAACCCCTCTAAAATACATTTTCATTTTAACTTTTACATAGAAAAAAGTCAAATATCATTATTAAATATATAATAAATAAACAGATTTTTTGTTTTAAAGCACAAAAAATATAAAAATCTTTAAACTCTATTTTTTGAGGTTGGTTTTTCTTAAAATCATAAAATCTTAATTCGAATCTAAAAAAACTTGAATTATATTTTACATAAATTGACCATTTTTGTAAATTTATTTATTTATATTTTTTTTACTTTTTTAATATTGTTTGTTTTTCTAAAATTCTACAGCTAAAGAATAATATTTCAGAAAAAATATAAAAATCTATATAATCTTAGAAAACTCATCAAGAGTTCTCTCTTGAACTGCTGTTAAATGCACTTTTTTTCTTATTTTTTTTACTCTTTGTAGAATGGTTCTCCAATCTTTATTAGTATCTCGTTTCATAATGGTTGCAATTAAAAATAGTAAACTTCTACCATGACCATAAGCACAATGAATATAAACCTTTTTATTCTCATTTATAACTTTGTTTATAAAATCAACTCCCTCTATTAATCTCTCTTGTGTAACCCCTAAAGTATCCATAATTGGGACTGTTTTGTAAATAAAAGATTCCCTTATTTTTTTTGTTTCCCAAAATTCGGCAGTTAAATCAAAAACTACATCAATTTTATTTTGCCTAATTATATTACTCTCAAACCAAAAAATTCGTCCTCCTAAAAACAGATTCTCATCTATTTGGTGATACAACTTATATGGAAATAGAGTTCGATATATTATTAGAAAAGTAAAATTCATAAATACTATTGGAAAAAACATAAGATTAACATAAAAAGGGATTGTTCCATTATCTCTTTTTTTTAAAATGTAGTACATATTAAAAAAATAAAATAGTGCAGATAAAAAACTCCAAATAGAAAAAATTATAAAAATCCAACTAACTTTTATGGAAAAATATAAAAATAGAATTGATATTAATAAAAAACATACAAACCACTTCATAAAAATCCATACACATTAATCAAAATAAAAAAAATATTACTAAAAAATAAAATATCAGCATTTTAAAAATCATTAAATATTGCTTTTTTGGCAATATCATAGTAGCTTTTTTTTATTGATTTTTCATAAAGATATCTCTCTTTTAAAACTCCAATATTAAGCAATTTAGATTTACTTAACTCATTTATATCCCACCAACCAATCTGATTAATATGGTCTGCTGAAATAGGAAAGCTATGTTGATGAATATTTTTTATAATACCATTTGAAGAAACTAACTCTTTTTTCCAAAGTTGTGAAGTAACAGAAACCAATCCATCATTATCCCCCTCTTTATTCTCAATTATCTCCCAAGAGAATTGAAGTGGAAAAAATATAGAAGATTTCTCTTGATGAGACTCATAAACTCTATAAACAACACTATTTTCAGCCTCTAAACTCTCTGTGTAGTAGTTAAAACTCTCACAAAACTCTCTAGTAAGATTTAAAAATCCATCAAATCTTATTAATTTTAAAATAGTGTTTAAAACCTCCTCTCCCTTATGCTTTAAAGCCCAATCTGCAAAACAGGTTCCATTATGAGGAGTTCCAATTGTGTTTAAAGAGGCAACTTTATCTGCCATATCTAAATTAGCAATCATATATCTTGAGTCTAACCCTCCCATACTATGAGCAATTATATGAACGTTGTTAGATTCACTATTTTTTAGAATCCTAAGAATTTGTTTTTTTAGTGATTTAGCTCGTTCTTCAATATCATCAGCAAATGGAACATTAACAGAGAAAACTTTCACCCTTTTTATTGTTAAATAGCTTCCAATTCCTTTAAAATAACTAAATTTATCAAATAGAATAGAGTAATTTTCTGCAAATCTATTTAAAACTTTAAAAAATGGTGTTAAAAATAGGTCAAATCGACCTATCCCATGAACTAAAACAATTGGCTCTGTTGGGTTTATAAAAAAACTATTTTTCATAGAAATACCATCATATTAATAATAAACAAAAGATTTTTATGAATTTTTACAACTTCATTTGATATTTGTGTAAGATAATGATTTTTTTGTAAATAAAAATAAAGCTTACTTTTTCTTTTTCTTACTATTTCCACCACTTTTAATCTCTTTTGTTCCTTTTTGAATTACAAGATTTTTTGATGAGCCACCAGAACCACCATCATAAACAATAGTTCCTTGAGAGGAATCCACATCAAGGTCATCACCATCATTTATTGATGTTGTTATCTCAATATCCCCACTTTTTGTTCCCAAAGATTTTTCACTATCACCAACCTCAATTTTAATATCGCTTAAATCATCATCATTTGCAACCAAATCAAGCCCATCATTCGATTCTGTTCCAACTTCAATCTGAATATCACTCTCACCATCTGTTTTTATTTCAGAGTCATCATAATCTCCAATTGTGATATCTCCATCCATTTTAACAGAGTTTGTTTTTGAGGCAGAACCAGATGTTTTAATCTCAATAAGATTTTTACTCCCTTTTGTTCCACCCTTTTTTTTAGGGGCTGAAAAAACTGCAAGAGGAGTTGTTATTAGCAAAATAATTAAAAATAAATAGAGTTTTCTCATTTTAAACCCCTAAAAAATATTAATAAGCACCAGCATCACCACCACCATCATCCTCTTCCATATCTTCATCTTCATAAGATAATTCATAACCCCTATCTTTTGAGATTTTAACTTTTATCTCTTGACCACTATCATCTTTGAACTTCATCTCTTTGTACTCTTTCTCTTTTTTATTTAGATTTCCCTGACTACCTCCAGTTCCCTGAATAATCTCTACTTTTTGACCTAAAATAGTCAATGCAAACAGAAACATTAAAAAAATTGCTAAACCTTTCATAATATCCTCCCAAATAAATACTCTTATACATTATAATTTGAACTCAAAATAAATGCAACATAATTCAGACTAGTTAAAATAAAATTTATTCATTTTATTTTTTAATTATAATTATTTAATTAATATTTTTCTGTTTCTTTATCTTTTTTAAAAAATAATTTTGTTTTAACAAAATAATTTTACTTTGTAAATCAATAAATTATAAAATTTTATATAATCGGAATAAAAAGAAAAATAGTTAGACTTTTTTTTATAAATTCACTATAATCGAATTGATTATTTTCATGGGAGGCACTCATGCGTTTTTTACTTATGATTCTTTTTATTGCAATCATATTTTGGGGTTGTGACAAAGAGCCTGTAACACAAAACAGTGGTAATACAGGAAAATTAGGAGAACCTTGTAATTTAGATGGTAGTTGCAATTTAGGTTTATTTTGTAATCGACAAAATGTTTGTGAAGGAATTATTCAAGAGGATTGCACTCCAAATAATACACAAACATGTTACAGTGGACCAAATGGTACAAAAAATATTGGAATTTGTAAAGATGGTATTAAAACTTGCAACTCTGAAGGTAAATGGGGAGCTTGTGAAAATCAAGTTTTACCAACAGAAGAGGTATGTGGAGATAGTATGGATAATAACTGCAATGGTCAAAAAGATGAAGGTTGTGGTTGTGAAGAGGTTGGAGCAACTAAAAGTTGCTACTCTGGAGAGGCTGGAACAGAGGGAATTGGAGTTTGTAAAACTGGTATTTTAAGATGTGGTGAGGATTTTAAATGGGGAACAATTTGCGAAAGTGAAGTTACTCCAAAAGATGAAGTTTGTGGAAATAGAGTTGATGATAACTGTAATGGTCAAAAAGATGAAGGTTGTGGAAATTGTGAACCTGCATCATATAAAGAGTGTTATACAGGTCCTCAAAGTACTAAAGGTATTGGAGCTTGTAAAGTTGGAAAAGAGATCTGTAATGATCTTGGAGAGTGGAGTGGAAACTGTATCGGTGAAATTTTACCAAATAGTAATGAACTTTGTGGTGATGGAATAGATAATAATTGTGATAGCAAAATTGATGAAGAGTGCCCATGTACACCAGGTGAAGCTCGTGTATGTTATAGTGGTGCAGAATCAAATGTTGGAAAAGGGATTTGCCGAAATGGAGTTCAAGTTTGTACTCAACAGGGAGTTTGGGAACAGAGTTGCATTGGTGAAATATTACCACAAATAGAGAGTTGTGATAATATTGATAATGATTGTGATGGAATTATTGATGAGGGAGTTTCAAATAGCTGTGGTGAATGTGGAACAGAACCTATTGAAACTTGTGATGGAGTAGATAATGATTGTGATGGGTTGATAGATGAAGGAGTAATGAATCGTTGTGGTGGTTGTGGTTCTGAACCGGCAGAAGTTTGTGGTGATGGATTAGATAATAACTGTGATGGTCAAATTGATGAAAACTGTACAGTTAACTGCAATGGAGATCCAAATTGTAATATAAATTGGGAGTGTAAACCTTTAAATATAGATGGAACACCAAATACAAGAGCATGTTACACTGGCCATGTTGAAAGTCGAAATAGAGGTTTATGCCATGATGGAACACAAATCTGTATAAATGGGTTTTGGAGTGGTTGCAAATTTGAATCACTTCCAAATGTTGAGGTTTGTGATGAGCAAGATAATAACTGTAATGGCATAGTTGATGATAATTGTGGTTTTAATAACTGCTCCTCTTTTGAGGTTTGTGGAGATAATTTAGATAATAACTGCAACAACCAAATTGATGAAGGTTGTACAACAACTCCAGAGTGTGTCTCAATTGGATCAGAGATTTGTAAAGATGGAATAGACAATAACTGCAATGGTTTAGTTGATGATGGCTGTGGTTGTACTGGAGGTGAATCAGCAGATTGCTACCTAGGACCTGCAAATACAAAAGATGTTGGGGAGTGTAGAAGTGGTTCTCAAACATGCATTGGTGGAGAGGATTGGAGTAGTTGTAGTAGTTATAAAACACCAATAGTTGAAACTTGTGATGGAAAAGATAATGATTGTGATGGTGTTATTGATAATGGTTTCTTTATTGGAACATCTTGTGTTGTTGGCAATGGTGCTTGTCAAAGAGTTGGAGTTTACCAATGTAACTCTAATGGTGGTGTAAGTTGTGTTGATACATCTGGAAATCCAGTTATTGCAGGAGCTCCATCAGAAGAGATTTGTGATGGTAGAGATAACAACTGTAATGGTGATGTTGATGAGGGTTTTGTATTAGAACAACGTTGCTTCTCTGGATATGGAGTATGTAGAGTTGAGGGAAGAACAATTTGCTCAACAACAGGAGAGGATGTAGTTTGTAATGCAACTCCACTTCCTGCCTCAACAGAGATTTGCGGAGACTCTATTGATAATGATTGCAATGGATTAATAGATGATGTTATTGGGATTGGTGCATCTTGTAGTGC
>DYRY01000163.1 GCA_020718465.1 Anaeromyxobacter dehalogenans
TCTGTTTTTTCTGATTTTTTTAGCACAAAAACTACATATAAAGTCTGATAATGTTTTGTTATTGCAACAAATACTCCTATTTTTTAATAGAGAGAAATGGATTAATAAAATATCTACTATCTCTTTTAACATACAAGAAAAATAGTTAAAAAAATAAAATATTTTTGTCCACTTGATATTATCCTATAAAGAAACTATAATGGAAACAGTTTTTAAAAAAAGAGGATTGTGTTCAAATCCTTTTTTAGGAGTGTTATGAGTAAAAATAGAGAGTTGGAGCTTTCAAAAAATCTATCAGCAGTTTTGAATATGATTTCAGGTGTAAAATCCACCTACAAAGCAAAAAATATAATGTTAGTAGCAGTTTCTAAAACAAAGCCTCTTGAGGATATAAAATATCTTCAAAAATATCATAATACTTTTGGTGAAAACTATGCTCAAGAGTTTGCTGAAAAATGGGAATCTATTGATATAAAACCAGATTTTCATTTTATTGGGGCTCTTCAAAGCAATAAGGCAAATCTTGTTGTTGAAAAGGCTACTTTAATTCACTCTATTGATAGATTATCCCTTGCAAAAGAGATTGATAAAATTGCAAAAAAAAATAACATAGTTCAAAATATATTGGTTCAACTTAATTTAACAGGTGAAACAACAAAATCAGGTATTACTGAAAACCAGATTGAGCTTTTTTTGGAAGATTTAAAAACTTTTAAAAATATCTCTGTTATTGGACTTATGACAATGCCATTTTTTACAGATGATGGTGAGTTAGTAAGACCATATTTTAAAAAATTACGTGAAATTAGAGATAGTTTGAATGAAAAAGGCTACTCTTTAGAGCATCTATCAATGGGAATGAGTGGAGATTTTATTGTTGCAATTGAAGAGGGTGCAACTATTGTTCGAGTTGGTTCTCTTATTTTTGGTGAAAGATAAATATTTTTATGTTTTTATAAAATATAAAAAATCATTTCAGATTGACAAAATCATAAATTAAATCTACAATATATGAAATTTTTTGGGTTTTTCTATGAAAAAATCTATTTATTATCTAATTTTTTCAATATTAATATTAAACTCTTGCAGTGATCCTGAATTTAAAGCTCCATGTTCTCCACAATGTATTAATGAGGGAACTATTTTTTGTGAGGGAAAAACTGTTTATAGCTGTGAAATTGATGAATTGGGTTGCTTTGTAAAAAAATCTGTTGAAAATTGTGACTCAAATGAGATTTGTCAAAGTGGTGTTTGCATAAATTCTGGCTGTATTGATGAATGTTATTCAGAGAATTTATCTATTTGTGGAGATAGTAAAACTATTTTAACTTGTGGAAACTTTGATTCTGATATATGTTTAGAATTAAAAAGTGAAATTTGTAGTGATAGATTTATTTGTAAGCATGGAGTTTGTATAGAGCAATCTGATATCTGTATTGGTGTAGATTGTTCAAACCATGGATATTGTTTTGATAGTGGTGGTAATCCAAAATGTGTTTGTGATAGTGGATATATAGAGAGAGGTTTAGAGTGTATTTTATCAACAAATCCCTGTGATTCTTGTCAATATTGGGAGGTTTGTGTTGAAAATCAATGTTTTCTGGGTGAAAACCGTTGTGCAACAGCTTTAGATTGTTCTGATGGTATGATTTGTAATGATGAACACTATTGTGAAACTCCAAATTTATGCGAAAATATTACTTGTGGAATAAATTCACATTGTGAAATTATTGAAAATGAGCCCTCTTGTATTTGTAATAGAGGATATATTGGAGAGAACTGCTCTCAATGTGATGAGAATTTTTACATGAATCAAAATGGTGGCTGTTGTGAAAGAGTTTGTTCTCTCAATGATGTGAAATGTGATGAATCTGATTTGGGAGTTGGTAGGCTTTGTGCAGAGCAAAATGGTTGTATAAAGTGGGTTAGAGCTCATGATTGTAACTATGACTCTACAAAGAAAATCTGTAGTTTAAATGGAGTAGATTTTGGATGTGTTTGTGATTCCGACTATATTACAACTCCACAAAATAGTTGTACTCCAAGTTGCTCAATTGAGAACTGTTCAAATCATGGAGTTTGTAGTGACTCTACTGGAGTTGCTCTTTGTAGTTGTATTGATGAGGTATTAACACACTACTATGGTGATAGATGTGAAAACTCCTGTGAACAAAAGTGTGATGTTGTTAACTCAAAAAGATGCAATCCTAATAATGGTTTACAGGTTGAGATATGTTTTCAAGACTCAAATGGTTGTAGAGAGTGGATTAATCATGAATTATGTTCTGGAGAGTTACATTTTATTTGTGAAGAGAGTAGTAGTGATGCAATTTGTAGTTGTGTTGATGGATTCTCTCTTTGTGGTGAAAGTTGTATTAATATGGATAGTGATGTTAATAATTGTGGTGATTGTGGTTTTGTTTGTGATGATGGAATGGGTTGTTTTGTTGGAGAGTGTTTAACAACATCATGTACAAATGATAGTTTTGAGCCTAATGAAACAGTTTCAACAGATAAAATTTTAGCAAATGGAATATACTCTAACTTAATGTTGTGTAGATACTATAGTAATGATATATTAGTTGAAGATAAAGATTTCTTTAAACTTGAAGGATATAATGGAACCATTAGAGCTGCAATATTCTATCAATATTCAGAAGGAAGCTATCTTAATTTAAAGCTTCATAAATACTCTGTTAATGGTCTTGAGTTAGTTTCAGATACTCCATTAAATAGAGGTTTTGCATATATTGAGGCTCAAATTCAACCACAAACAAATGTAGCATATTATATTGAAATTATAGGTAATTTTCAAAGTAGTTACGATTTAGTTATTGATGGCTCTACTACAACTAATATTCCATCTCCTTGCAATTATATTAAATGTCAAGTAAATAGAGAGGGTTTTGATACTTTTCTTTATTATGGAAATTTTTATGAGTTTTCAACATCAAATCCAGTAACTATGATTCAATGTACAGATGTAGATCATGATGGTTGTTTATCATATAAAAAGGATGGGGTTTCAAATGATCCATTCTCTCAAAACTCATTTGAGTGTCCAGTAGGAGCACAAGATATAAAAAGGGGGATTTTTGGTTGTGTTGGTGCAACATGTGATAGTGACCATTTAGAGCCAACTGTTGCAAACTACTCTGTTATTCCAAAACTTGAGTGGGGAGGAGTGAATGAGATTTTTGAGCAAAATCTTAAATCTTGTGTTGGAACAGTTGACTTATACTATATTGATATAAATAGTAACTTCAACTATGAGATAACTGTTGATTATGACTCAAATTTGGGAGATATAAATCTTCTTGTTATAGATGGAACAATTCAGGATGATAATATTGTTAGCATGGATCAGGAAAAATATATACCATCAACTCACTATCGATATCAAACTTATGATAAAAATACACAAATGGTAACATTTAAAGCCTCCTCGAATGGAATAAAAGTGATAAAAATTTTTACACTTTTTAAAGATGGTAAAAATAATGTAACAACTTACTCAATAAAAATTAGAAGAGCTCAATAATGATAAGGGTTATCTACTTTTTGTTAATTATATTAAATATTTTATCTTGTACAACCTCAAAAAAATATGAAAAATCAGAAGAGAATCAAAATGATTTGTTTGGTAAAAACGAAAAAGATACTCTTTATACAAATAATAAAAACAACTTTTCTGAGAAAAAAAGTTTTTTATATGAAAAAAAAGATGAAAAAAATAGCGAATTGCTAACAAAACATACTATTTTAGACTCTTTATATACACCACAACACACAATTATTGTTGTATTACCACTATCTGGAGAGAGAGAAAAAGTTGGAGTAAGATTTAAAGAGAGTATTGAGTTAATGAATAGCTACATTGAAAAACCATATAAACTTGTTTTTTTTGATTGTGAAAGTGATATGTTTTATCAAGTTTTATCTCTTATGGAGTTGGTTGAAAAAGAGAGGGCAAAATTTATTATTGGTGGTTTAGTAGAGAGTGATGTGAAACCAATTATCTCTGTTGCCTCATATTTTGATATTCCATTTTTTACTTTTGCATCAGACTCTTTTGATTATATTAACTATAAAAAGCTTTATGTTCAATCTTTGACTATTGAAAATATTGCCTATTCTGTTGCTAAATATGGATTGGAAGAGCTTTTTATAAGAAAATTTGCAATATTCTATCCATTTAATGAGAGTGGATTTCAATATGTAAAATATTTTACAAATTTTGTTACAGGTGGTGGAGGAGAGGTTGTTATATCTGTTCCTGTTGATTTAAGAGAGAAAAATTGGGATAAAAGTGTTGCAAAACTTGTTGATAGAGATAATCCATACAAACGGGGTGATTTTTTAAAAAAGATAAAAAAGTATGAAAATATTGAAAATAAATATTGGAAAGAGCGATATATTGAGCATGAAAAAATGAAACTAAAACCAAAATATGAGTTTGAAGCAATTTTTTCACCAATTCCAGCATCAAAAGTTAACTATATTATACCATTATTTGCTGCTTGGGATATCCCTCTAATGACGAATGATCCTGTTTTAATGGAGCAGATTTATCATAAATATCTCAATAAAAATCAGAAGTATGTTCAAATTTTTGGAACTCCATTTTGGTACTCAAAAATAGTATTAAAAAATATCAATAAATATGTTAATGGGGTTATATTTCCATCACCATTTACTATTGATTTAGAGGATAATACAGATCCTTTTAATGATTATATATCAGAATTAAAAAGGGGAAATTATATTTATGAAGCTCTTATTTTTGATTTAATGAATATTATTTATGATGTTTTTGATCAAAAAAAAATTGAGTTAAATCAATATGAAGGAGTTATGGGTGGCTATTTTTTATACAAACATCAACTGTTTAAAAATTTTACACAAACAACAATTGATAGTGAACTTTTTAGATTACTAAATTGATGTTAAAGAAAAAGATTAATTATAAGGATATTTTTATGAATAATGAGATTTTTGCTGTTGCTAATTTGATTTCAGAGGTAATGAGTGAGAAAAAAAGGGGAAAAACTGTTTTAAATAACTATTTAGAGAAAAATAGTAATTTTAAAGAGTTTGTAACAGATATATTTTATGGTTCAATTAGACACTATATTTTTTTGGAGAGTACTCTTTTTAAATTTGTAAAAAAAGAGGGAATTTCAAAAAAAGAGAAATACATTTTTATTGTAACTCTTTATGTTATGTTTTTTAGAAAAGAGTCAGAGATTTCACTATTTATAAATGATACTATTCGAGAAGTTAAAAAAAGATTGGGTGATAAAAAAGGGGGATTTTTTAATGCAGTTTTAAGGAGTATTTTACGAAATAAAGAGAGTGATAAATTTTCAGAAGATATAAAATACTCTACTCCTTTAAAATTTTATGACTATTTAAAAAGAAGCTCTCTTCTTCATCTTTTGCCAAAAATGATTGAAACTCCTAAATTCTACTTTAGAGTTAATAAAAATTTTGACAAATCCCAAATTGATTTTAGTAAATTTAGTAAAATATCAAATGAGATATTTAGATTAAATAATTTTGCTGGTATGAAAGAGATATATAATCTTTTGGAGAGAAAAGAGCTTGTTATTCAAGATATATCTGCTCAATTGGCTTGTTATCTTTTAGAACCAAAAATTGATGAAAAAATTTTAGATTTTTGTGCAGCTCCAGGAACTAAAACAACTTTACTATCAGAGCTTTCAGATAATAAAAGTGAGATTGTTGCTGTTGATATAAATTTTAACAAAGTGATTGATAAATTATATGAGTGTTTGGAACAGAA
>DYRY01000164.1 GCA_020718465.1 Anaeromyxobacter dehalogenans
TTTAAAAAGCTCTTTATTCCCTTTAAATATCTCAAAAAGTGTTGTTATCAATAAACTCTTTCCAAATCTTCTTGGACGTGATAAGAAATAAAAACCCTCTTTTTGTTCTGTTAATAATTTATAAATCAGTTCTGTTTTGTCTGCATAAACATAATTTCCATCTATTAGTTGACTAAATGTCTGAATTCCGATTGATAAAGATTTTCTTTTCACTTTCTACCCTCACAAAAAAAGAGCTATCTGATTTTAACAATTGATTATACAAAAAGCAACTATATTAGAGTTGTGATAGATTAAAAATATATTAATTTTTGATTAAAAACTCATAAAAGATTGATATTATGGTTATAAGCACACCAATAAAAATTGATATAAATAGATAAGCAGTTCCACCTGTTTCATCTAATTTTTTTATTTTTATAAAAAACAAAAAAATAATGAATGTTACTGTTGTTGTTCCATAAAAAGTTAATATGTATTTAATTATTTTGTAAATCATTTAGCGTAAATAAATAAGCCCCTCATCTCCAAGAATCATTTTTATAGACTCAATTAAAGCCTCTTTTGAATTATATTTTGAATCTTGTAAAACTCGTTTAGAAACAAAACGACCAATATTTAAACCATCTCTAACAGAGTATTTCTCACCACTTTTATGTGCTCTTTGAAGAAATTTTGTTATCTCTTTTAAAATTTCATCCTCTGCAAATGGAAGAAAAGATTTTAAAATCTGATACTCCTCTTCAGAATCTGGAAAATCTATTAAAATTTGTGGCTGAAGTCTTGAGTGAATATATTCAGGTATCTCAAATGTTGAGGCATCATCATTCATTGTTGTAACAAGCCTAAAATCAGGATGAGCTTTAACTTTTATTCCAGCAATAATAGATTCAATATATCGCCTATGATCTAAAAGTGGAGCTAAAGAGGCCCAACTTTTTTCACTCATTCTATTTCCCTCATCCAGAATACAAACTCCCCCCTCTATCATTGCTGTTACTAATGAAGAGGCATGATATGTTATCTGATTTCCTGATGCAATAACAGGAACAATAAGTAAATCCTCTGGTCGGGTATCAACTGTTGCCTGAAAAATGTATATTTTTTTATTGAGTAGTTTTGCTGCTGCTGCTCCAAGAGTTGTTTTTCCTACACCTGGTTTACCAATTAATCGTGGATTCATTGGTATATCTTTTGAATCAACAACCATCCAAGCGGCTAAAAGCTGTTGTATATATCGTTTTTGACCAATCCACTCATTTGATATCTCATCATGATGAGATAATGTTAACTCAATCCCATCAATTGTTACTTTTTTTTTCATAAAAACCTCTTTTAATTGTTACTTTTTTTTATAAAAATCTCTTTAGATTTTATTAATTCTCACAAAATTCCAAAATAGAGAACAATTTCTCTTTTTTTTCACACCAATTACTTCTATTTTCATTATAAAAACAGTTATTTTTAAATTTTTCTATGGAGATATTTTTCAACTCTTTTTTTACATTTTTTACAGGAAGATTTAAAAAAAGATAGTTCTCTAACTCTGATTTTACTGTTGTTAAGTTTTTTAATTGGTTGAAAAGCTCTATTTTATCTTTTTTTAAATTAGAGTAGAATTTGCAAATCTCTTTATCAAAAGAGCCTTTCTCTCCAATGTTTTTTATTTTTGAGATATTTTCAACAATATTTTGATTTAAAACTATTTTTCGCTCTCTGTAAAATAATAAAATATATTTTACTATTTTGTCTATAAAATAGAGCTCTATGGAGTGGTCTACTCTATTTTTATATATTGCTTTTTCTGAATTTATTATTGAGATTGAGTCATCAACAACTTTTTTAAGTTCACTTAAATAGTTCTCAATTGCAGCTTCTTCAAAAAAATAGAATCTTAAAAATCTAAAAAAAATATTTTTATCTTCTTTTTCTGTTAAAAGTGATAGAGTCTCTTTAAAACCAACCTCATCATCAATTACAAAATAAAACATAAGTTTTTTTCTAAGTGAGTATGGATCATCAATTTTTGAGAAAAAATCTATTTTCTCTTTAAAAATAGTGTAATTTGCCTCTAAATTTTGATTATAGTAGATATCAAGAGCAACTAATGTTGATAAATATGTTAAAATAAATTTTGACTCCCCTTTTTTTGTATAGAGTGATAAATCTTTAACAAAAAATGGCATTTTTATTATCAAATCACCATCTTTTATTGTATCTTCAGGTATATCATATATTTTAAACTCAATATCCTCTTCAAGTTGAGGTTGTGAGAGCAGTTTATTTAAAATCTCTTTTGATTTATCAACTGAATCTTTATTTTTTTTAACCCACTCAATATCTTTAGCAAACTTTAAAATTTTCTCTTTTGAGTCTAAATCAAATAGTGATTCAGCATCAAAAAATGCTAAATTCCATCTATATTTTTTATCAACTAAAATCTCTCTAAGTTGAGTATAAAAATGGTTTTTAGGATTATTTTCTAAAAAACGCTCCAACTCAATTAATGGGCTATCTTTATACTTATTGAAAAGAAGTTCATGATATCTGTACTCAATATCACCACTCAAATATTGTGGATTTCTATTAATAAATTTTTGTAATCTATCTAAATCACCACTATCAAGAACAGTTTTTAATTCAATTTTTTCTAATCTTTTTTGAAGTTCAATAGATATATCACTTGTTGGATATTTTTTTAAAAATAGAGCTATCTCATCATAATTTTCTGATTTTAATACTCTCTCTCTTTCAAATAGATAAAGTTTCATTACTATTTTATCTTGATAGATTTTTTCTGAAAAATCATGATGTAAAAAAGAGAGCTCTTTCTCTCTATTCTCACTTTTAAGAGCTGCCTCAAATCGTTGATTAAACCAAATCTCTCTTATCTGATCAACATCTTTTCCCCGTTTATACCGTGTTAAAAAGTGTCTTAGATATATTGGTTTTGGGTCTTTTTTTATTTGTTGAAACTCTAAAACCCTTAATCTATAGATTACAGTTTCAATATTCTCATTTGTTGAATAGTTTATCACAAAATTATTCAACTCCTCAATACTATTACTATTTTTTATTTTATTATATGCAATTTGTTCCTCTGTTGCACAACTTAAAAATATAGTAGTGATAAAAAAAAATATAAGCTTTTTCATAAATACCTCCAAACTATACTTTATTAACATTTTTCATAATAAAAATAAACAAAACATTATAATTTTAAAAAAATAGTACCTTAAAAATACTGTAAATGATTTTTAAAAAAACTACAAAAAAAACAAAAGTAGAAACAGAATCCATAAATAACTAAAAGCTATTTTAATTTGAAGTGTTTAAAAAATTGAAAAAGCTATTTTAATTTGAAGCGTTTAAAAATCGAAAAAACTCTTTTATTTGAGATACAAATATTAACTCTAATTTAAATTGACCATCAGATATACTTGATGCTGATTGTTCTGGAAGTATAACTTTTTTAACTCCTAACTTCTCCATCTCTTTTAATCTTGAATCAAGAAATGGAACTCCTCGAATCTCTCCATTTAAACCAACTTCACCCATAAATGCAGTGTTATATGGAATAGATTTATTAAGATAGTTTGATATTAATGCTGCCATAACCCCAAGGTCTGTTGCTGTGTCATCAATTTTAAAACCACCAACAACATTAACATAAACATCATTTTGAGCAAACTTTAATCCTAAATATTTATCCATTATTGCTAAAAGCATATGTAATCTATTTAAATCAAAACCAACAGAAGTTCTTTTTGGCATTTGATAGTGTGTTTGAAAAATAAGAGCTTGAATCTCTGTTAATAAAGAGCGAGTTCCCTCCATAACAGCCATTAAGGCACATCCAGAGAGAGATTCTTTATTAATATTTACAAAAAGAAGTGAGGGATTTGTTACCTCAATTAAACCATTTCCACGCATTTCAAAAACTCCAATCTCATTTGTTGCACCAAAACGGTTTTTCATTGAGCGTAGAATTCTTAAATTTCCATTATGCTCACCCTCAAAATATAAAACAGTATCAACCATATGTTCTAATACTTTAGGTCCAGCAATTGCTCCATCTTTTGTTACATGACCAATCAGAATTGTTGCAAAATGAAATCTTTTTGAAAAATCCATAAATGCAAATGTTACTTCTCTAAGTTGTGAAACGGAGCCTGGAGTTGAAGATATATTTCCTGTATACATTGTTTGTATTGAGTCTACAATAACTATTTGTGGTCTCATTTTCTCAATAACAGCTTTTATTGCCTCAAAATTACTCTCTGTGAGTAGATATATATTATTTGATGTTATCCCTAGTCGAGTTGCTCTCATTTTTATCTGCCCCTCTGATTCCTCTGCAGAGATGTATAAAACTTTTCGCTCTTTTGCTAACTCTGCTGCAACTTGAAGAGTTATTGTGGATTTTCCAATTCCTGGAGCTCCACCAATAAGTGTTAAAGAGTCAGGAACAATACCACCACCAAAAACTCTATCCAACTCTTTTATTGATGTTTTTATTCTTTTTGTGTCACTATCACTAATTTCACTTAGTTTTACAGGCTCAACAACTTGAACCCCTTTTGTTGAAATTTTATGTGAAAATGAGGATGTACTCTCCTCTGAAAAACTATTCCACTCATTACAATCGGGACATTTGCCAAGCCATTTTGCAGATTTAAAACCACAACTTTGACAAACAAATATTGCCTTTTTTTGAACCATATCAACCTCATCAATCAAGCTACTCTATAACATATTTTAATGCTCTATTAAAGCTTTTTATTAATATAGTTTTTTTTTATCCATAATTTTAATCTATAGTTTAAATGCTTTTAAAATATTTAAATTATTTGATTTACAATAAAAAACATTATTAAAAACATAAAACTATGATTGACATTTTTATTAAATAGTGTATAATTTCTTGCCTGTTTGGAGGTTTAATGTCATTTTATCAAAAATTTTACTATCCAGAGTCATCAAAATCTCAAAAAATCTCAATAGAGATAACTCCTAATGAGTATAGTAGTGAAATTGATTCTGATGGTGATTCAAAAATTGATAAAAATCTATATCTTTTTTTAGATATAACTCCAATAGGAACCTCCCAATATAAAGTTGATGGTAGTTTTGATGGAGAGTTGATTATTCCATGTTCAAGATGTTTAAATCCAATTATAATTAGTGATTTTGAGGAGTTTACACATATATACAAACATACAGAGGATAATCATCTTATTGATTTGAATGATGATAGTGATATAACATACTATAATAAAACATATTTAGATTTTTTTGAACTGTTTAGAGATGAGATACTACTAAATATTCCCGATTATCTCTTCTGTAAAGATGATTGTAAGGGGCTTTGTGAGATTTGTGGAACAAATTTGAATGAAAACTCTTGTAATCATAATAAAAATAGTGTATAATTAGAGTCTTTTGATTTGAGAGGTAAATATGGCTGTACCAAAACATAAGAAGTGTGTTTCAAGAACGAGAAGTCGTAAGGCACAAAATGTTAAGTTTCAACATCCAACAGTTCAAGCATGCCCAATTTGTGGAACCCCTGCACGTCCTCATAGAGTTTGTGTTTATTGTGGTCACTACAAAAATGAGCCTGTTGTTGTGGCTGAAGGTTATACTGAATTTCCTAAAAGTGCAGAATAAGAATCACAAAATTATCTTAAAAAAGGGCATTTTAAATGCCCTTTTTTAATTAAAAAAACTAATTAAGAGTCAAAATAAAATCACAAAGCTTTCAGTTGAAGAGATTGAAAAAAT
>DYRY01000165.1:0-3448 GCA_020718465.1 Anaeromyxobacter dehalogenans
AGCTCTTCTAAAAAACAGTCAACACTCATATCCACAAACAGGCGATTTAACAACAAATATTGGTCCATTTCCAAATATTAAACTTATTTTTCAAAGATATTTTGGTGACTCTGAATCATGTATAAATGTTGCTTGTAACTCTTGGGAAACTTGTTCAAATGGAGCATGTGTTACCCCTGTTGGTCGTTGTAATAGTGATTCTCAATGTACATCAAATCAAGTATGTTCAACAGACCACTACTGTAGAACATCAAGTAATGGGACAGGTGGTGTTTCAACTGGAACTGTTGCAAATGGTTGTTCAATATCAACATCTCAAACATCACTCACACCATTTATTTTAATGTTACTTTTATTAACAATATCATCAATTACTATAAGAAGAAAAAAATCTAAATAAAATCCTCTTTAAATTTAAAAAAAATAGATTTTTTATTTTAAAAAAATATTAAAACAGTAAAAAAATCCTCTTTTATTTGAAAAAAAATAGAAAATACCGAAAAATGTTAGTGTGTTTTTATTTTTTATTTTTATGGAGATATTTTATGAAAAATCTAATAATATTTCAGATAGTTATAGTAGTTTTTATGTTAATGGGTTGCAAAACAGACAATCCACCAGAAATTGGTGAATATAAACTTCAACTCAAACTTGATGAAACATTAAATATATCACTAAATTGGGAAGCAATTGTAACAGACCCACCAATAGAACTGTATGAGGTTTTTAAAGCAGTTGGAAATGAGACAAACTTCTCTAAAATAGCAACAATAAAAGCAGACTCTCAACTAAAACATACAGATAAATTTACAATTAATGGCTCAAAATACTACTTTTATAAAGTACGAGGAGTTAATGTTGTTGCAGAGCAACCATTCTCAAATATCACAAAATATAAAGCCACAACAGATATTGATGGGGATGGTTTTATTGAAGATGATTGTGCTGCAAATATAAACAGTATAAATCCTGATGCAACAGAGATGTGTGATGGGATTGATAATAACTGTAATGATTCAATTGATGAAAATATTAGTAATGTTGAACGTGGAACTAATGTTGGAGAGTGCAAATTAGAGATTAAAAGCTGTACAAATGGTGGATGGAGAATTATACAAGAGGGAGTTTTTCCAACATCAGAGAGTTGTGATAATAAAGATAATGATTGCAATTATTCCATTGATGATATAATCGATATTGAAACTGGAACTGATACTGGAGAGTGTGTTCTTGAGATTAAAAGCTGTATAAATGGAGATTGGAAAATTGTTCAAGAGGGAATTTTTCCAACATCAGAGGTTTGTGATAATAAAGATAACAACTGTGATGGTAATATTGATGAGGGAATGGATACTATTTGTGAAACCTCTTGTGGTTTTGGAATGAGTTATTGCATAGAGGGAGTTTATACTATTTGTGATGCACCACTTCCACAAGAGGAGGTTTGTGATAATTTTGATAACAACTGTGATGGAGAAATTGATGAAAATATCTACACATCTTGTGATAATAGTTGTGGGTCAGGATTAGCAGTTTGTGTTGAGGGACATTGGTTAGGTTGTAATGCTCCACAATTTCAAACAACAGAGTGGTTTAAAGAGGCTCCTAAGTGGCTTTCAGGCTACTCTGTTTCAGAAAAAATAGAGGGAAAACCACTCTATATTTTTGGTGGAACAAATGATTCTGGAAGTTTTAAATATGACCTTTGGGAATACCTTCCACAAAATAAACTATGGAGAAAACTAAAGGCTATTGGCTATGTTCCAATTGCAAGAGCAGAGGCATCTTTAAGTTATGATTCCATAAGTGGTGATATATATCTTTATGGTGGAGTTGATGAAAATGGCTCTATTTTAAACGATTTTTGGGTATATAAACATGATGTAGCTCAATGGCAACCAATTTTTGCAATAGGAAATCTTCCAACACCGTTAAAAAGTCATCAAATGGTTTACTATTTGGGGCAAATATACATTTTTGGAGGAAAATCAGATTCTCAATTCAATGAAGATACATATATTTACACAGTTTTAGATAATAGATGGCAAATTGCAAATACAACTCAAAAACCATCTGGAAGAGTTACTCATAAAAGTGCA
The DNA here is from genome assembly GCA_020718465.1 of Anaeromyxobacter dehalogenans. Taxonomy (GTDB): domain Bacteria; phylum UBP6; class JAFGXH01; order JAFGXH01; family JAFGXH01; genus JAFGXH01. Next base: position 2,100 of record DYRY01000165.1, read on the forward strand.
GTTGATTTTGAACGAAGAAGATTGTACTCTTTTGGTGGTAAAAATAGTGAAAATGAGAATCTAAAAGAGCTTTGGGAGTTCTCTTTCACTTCATCTGAATGGAGTTTAGTTGGAAACTACACAGATTTTCAATTTGGAGAGAATTTTGATATTGTATATTTTAATAACAAACTGCTTCTTTTTAGTGATAATCTTTACGAATACTCTTTTGAAAATGGAGTTTGGAGTTTATTAAAACAGTTTGATTATATATCTGCTCCACTCATTTTTTGGGGTGGAGTTGAGAATCTACTATTTATCCTATTTGGTGAGGATAATTTAGGCCAAAAACCAGAAAATGTTAAAAAATATTTACTAGTTGATAGTGATTTACAAAATAATATAACACCAGATAGTTTTTATGGCGGAGTTGTAACTTTTGTTGAGAGTGAAAACTGCTACTATCTTTTTGGTGGACATGATGGTGAAAACTACTTTAACAACCTATGGAGATACTCTCTTGAAAATTTAGTTTGGGAAAAAATAGCAACAACAAACACTCCAGAAGGAAGAGTTGAACACACTTTAACATATCTTGAGAGTGAGAATGCACTATATCTATTTGGTGGAAAAAATAGTATTAACAGTTTTAACTCACTCTGGAGGCTTGATTTAACAACATTTGATTGGAATTTAGTTCCAACTCAAAATGCTCCAACAAGATTTGGACATACAATGTTCTACAGAGATGGAGATCTATATCTTTTTGGTGGTTATGAAAATGGTATCAAAATGGATCTATTAAAATTAGATTTTGAAACTAAAAACTGGATTACTATTCAATATAGTGGTGAAAATCTACCAACAATGAGATTAGGATACTCTGCAATTTATGTTCCACACTATAGATATATCCTTCTTTTTGGTGGATATGGAGGAGAGTATCTTGATGATTTATGGCTATTTGATGTTTATAATAATAGTTGGATATCATATACTATTGGAATTATAAAACCATCTCCTCGAAGTGATGCAAAATTACTATATGACCCAATATACCAAAATATCTTTTTAGTTTCTGGAAAAGGCTCAAATGGTCTACTAAATGATGTTTGGACTCTTCAACTTGGAACATCAAACTGGAAACGAATATCCACAACAAATGAGGGAGAGGGATTTATAAATCGTGAATTTTTCTCTTCAGTTATACAATATAGTGAAAATAGTGACTTATATCTTAATATTTTTGGTGGCAAAAATAGCTCTGAAGAGGCTATTTTCAATCCATCTTACCTAAAACTTCTTTGTGGTGAATAGAAACAGAGGAGTAATTTCCAAAAATTATTAAATTTTCATTTTTTTCGTTACTT
>DYRY01000165.1:3548-5778 GCA_020718465.1 Anaeromyxobacter dehalogenans
AGAAACAGAGGAGTAATTTCCAAAAATTATTAAATTTTCATTTTTTTCGTTACTTATAAAAACAAACAGTAATCAAATTTTCATGCAAATAAAAGATTATTTTATATCAAAAAAACATAAATTATTTTACAAAAAAATAGAAATATAAAGAAAAACTAAATTTCTATAAAAAACACAAATAGTATACAATAGAAATCCATTAAATTCACTTGATTAAAATCATGTTTTCCGGTAAGTTTTTATATTTGTTTTGAGGTATCTATGAAATTAGTGTTAGCAATGTTAATTCTCTCAATCTCTCTTATGGCGTCAGGAGTTAAAGAGAATGGTGTTGGTGTTGAAGCATCAACATCTTCTGTTAAAAAAATCAAAAATCTTCCAAAAGGGATGCTTCCTAAATGGAAAACAAAAAAGGAGCGTGAAAACAGATTCACAACACTTAACCAAGAGTTTACAGTAGCTCCTATTGGTGAGTTATATCTTCCTGCTGAATTTGCAAAAATGCAAGGAATTTTAATTCAACCTGATATGTATGATATAGCAACAATTGCATACTATAAAAGTTTAACAAAAGCGATTCATGATGCTGGAGTTATACCATACCTACTTGTTTCAAGTAGTTCTGAAAAAACCTCTGTTATATCAAAAATTTTAACTCCAATTGGTCTTGTTGAGAGTGATGTTGAGTTTCTTACATTCCCTTATGATGCAATGTGGACAAGAGATTATGGTCCATGGCATACATATCTTAATAATGAGAGAGCAATTGTTGATATGAAATACTATTCAGACAGAACAAATGATGATGTGGTTCCTATTAAACTTGGAACATATTGGGATGAGAATGTTTATAAAACATCTTTGTATACAGAGGGTGGAAATTTTATGAGTGATGGATTTGGAAGCTGTTGGGCATCTAATGGAGTTTTAGAGAATAACTCCCTATCAAAAGCAAAAATTGAGAGCATTTATAAAGAGTATATGGGATGCAAAACAATCACTTTTGTTCCACCAATTCCTAGAGAGGGTACAACACATGTTGATATGTTTTCAAAAATTTTAAATCAGGATACTATCCTAGTTGGAACAACAAAAGCTGAATATGGTGCAACTGCCGATGAGATTGCTCATCTCGATGCTGTTGCAGAGATTTATAGAAACTCCCCAAAACCTGGTGGGGGTCAATGGAATATTATTCGTATTCCAATGACATTTGAAGACTATTATGATGACTATTATCAAGAGGATTTTAGAGTTTATTATACACACACAAACTCTCTTGTTGTAAACAACTTTGCAATTGTTCCAACTTATGGCAGAGGAACAGATGAAGAGGCATTAAATATTTATAGAGCAGCTCTTCCAGAGTATACTATTGTTGGAATAGACTCAAATATTTTTATTGAGTTAGGTGGAGCAATTCACTGTACAACAATGCAGATTCCAGAGCGTTCTAATAGTGAGTGTGGAAATGGTGTTATTGATTCAACAGAGAGCTGTGAAGATAACTATTTTAATGGAAAAACCTGTGCAAATCTTGGTTTTGAATCTGGTGATTTAAAATGTGTTGGATGTAAATTTAACTATGATAACTGTGTTTTACCAGAGGCACCATTAAGTGATAATCAAGTTGGAGTTTGTGATGGAACTCATAAAGTTTTCTCTTATGAGACTCTTGAATGGGTTGAACCAGACTATACAACTATCACAAACTATAGTGCAACAGATATTTGTGATGATACTCTTGATAATAACTGTGATGGTGTTGTTGATGAGAATTGCTCTAAAAAAGAGAACTCCTCATCATCTGGTTGCTCTTTCTCATCTAACTCAAACTCAACAAGTATCTTGTTAATTTTATTAACAATTTTATCATCTATTTTTATTTTCAGAAGAAAACTAAAAAAATAGTAAAAAAATAGTTCCAAATATTTTATTTAAAAGATTTTATCTGTTATAATAATCTAGTAATAGTTATTATTATAATTTTTTTGATAAATTTTTATAAAAAACTAAATTATTGGAGGATATTTTGAAAAATATAGTTATGCTACTACTATTTTTTATCACAACTTTTATAATTTTTGGAAAAACAGAGATTATCGTTATAAAAAATCAGTATAAACTTTATCTTTATATTGATGATAAAGTTGAAAAAATTTATGAAATTGGATTAAGTCAAAACCCTATTGGTGATAAAAAACTTAAAGGTGATAATAAAATGCCTGAA
>DYRY01000166.1 GCA_020718465.1 Anaeromyxobacter dehalogenans
GAATTTCACTTTGATTACAACAGTAAAATCTTTTTTCACAAAAATAAAATCTTACTCTAAGTAAATAGTTAATCTAATAATTGGTGGTTTATATTATTTTATGTTTCTCTATTGAAAATCAAAAATATAATACTTATACTCATTTAACTATTTTAGGGGTTATACTAATGAGTCAAAAAAAGCATTACAAGGGATTTTCAGAAGCAGATGTTTTAAAAAGTCGTCAGGAGTATGGGGTTAATCTACTAACTCCACCACCACGAGAGCCACTTTGGAGACTTTTTCTTGAAAAATTTAAGGATCCAATCATCAGAATTCTACTGATTGCAGCTTTTTTATCTTTAGGAATCTCTTTTGTTCATATGGAGTTTGCAGAGACAGTTGGAATATTTTTTGCGATATTTCTTGCAACAGGGGTTGCGTTTTGGTTTGAGATGGATGCAAATAAAAAATTTGATATTTTAAATCAAACTAATGATGAGACTCCTGTTAAAGTGATAAGAGATGATTCTGTTATTGAGGTTCCCAAAAAAGATATTGTTGTTGGTGACATTGTTCTTCTTGAAACAGGAGATGAGATTCCTGCAGATGGAGAGCTTTTAGAGGCAGTATCAATGCAACTTGATGAGTCTTGTCTCACAGGTGAACCAACTATAGATAAAACAGTTGATAGTTCAAAATTTGATGAAGAGGCAACCTATCCATCTAATTGGGTAATGAGAGGGACAAAAGTGATGGATGGTCATGGAGTTGCTCAAATAAAATCGGTTGGAGATAGCACAGAGTATGGAAAAGTTGCAAAGAAATCAAGTGAGATGAGTGGAGAGGAGACTCCTCTTAATAAACAGCTTGATGGGTTAGCAAAATTTATTGGAGTTGTTGGATTTGGAATAGCAGTTTTAACTTTTTCAGCACTTTTTATTAAAGATATATTTTTTGGAAAAATCGATTTTCAATTAAAACAGATTGCAACAATGGGAATCACCTTAATATCTGCAATGATTGCTCTTATAAAAATATGGTTACCAATTGTTTATGATGGTTTTGAACTAATGGGAAAAGAGAGGGAGATTCCAAATAGAGTTAAAAGTGGTGGTTGGATAAGATGGTTTATCTATGGAGTATTCACTTTTGGAGTTTTATCTGGTTCTCTTTTTGTTTTGGGGGTGGATATCACTAATAAAACCTCTTGGGTTGACATAGATACAGCTGGAAGGATTCTCCAATATTTTATGGTTGCAGTTACTTTGATTGTTGTTGCTGTTCCAGAGGGGTTACCGATGAGTGTAACTCTTAGTTTAGCATTAAGTATGCGAAGAATGTTATTGAGCAACAATCTTGTTAGAAAAATGCATGCTTGTGAAACAATGGGGGCAACAACAGTAATCTGTACAGATAAAACAGGAACTTTAACTCAAAACCAAATGAGAGTTTATGATACTAAATTTTATTTTATGGAAACTAATTCTAAAAACAAAAACAGTAGCTCTTCAGAAGATATAACTGATTCTAAAAATAAAAACAGTAGCTTAGAGAGTTTACTCTATGAAGGAGTTGCAATTAACTCAACAGCACATCTAAATCTATCAAATCCACAAAAAGTAGAGGTGATAGGAAATCCAACAGAGGGGGCTTTACTATTATGGTTACATCAAAAAGGGATAAATTATATTGATATTCGTGATAATGTTCAGGTGTTTGAACAGTTAACTTTCTCAACAGAGAGAAAATTCATGGGAACTGTTGTAGGCTCATCAAATGGTGATAATAATCTATATATTAAAGGGGCTCCAGAGATAGTATTATCCAAGTGTGATAAAATATTAACATCAGAAGGAGTAGAGGATATCACTAACTATGTTGATGATATAAATAAAAAACTATTTGAGTATCAATCGAAAGCCATGAGGACATTAGGATTTGCCTATAAAAAAGTTGAGAGTAGTATTGGAAACTTTAACAATGGTGATATCAATAAAACAGATTTGATATTTATAGGAGTTGTTGCAATATCAGACCCAATTAGAAAGGATGTTCCATCTGCAATTAAAAACTGTTTTGATGCTGGAATCGAAGTTAAGATAGTAACAGGTGATACTCCAAATACAGCAAAAGAGATTGCAAAGCAGATAAATCTTTGGAGTGATAGTGATGGTGATGAAAGCATTATTACAGGACCACAATTTGCTGCACTTTCAGATGAAAAGGCAAGAGAGAGAGTTAAGAGTTTAAAAGTTATCTGTCGGGCTCGACCAGATGATAAGTTAAAGCTTGTTAAATTACTTCAGGAACAGGGAGAGGTTGTTGCAGTAACAGGGGATGGAACAAACGATGCCCCTGCATTAAATCATGCACATGTTGGTTTATCAATGGGTTCTGGAACATCTGTTGCAAAAGAGGCGAGTGATATAACACTATTAGATGACTCTTTTAGTAGTATAACGACTGCTGTAATGTGGGGGCGTTCACTATATCAGAATATTCAACGATTTATAATCTTTCAATTAACAATAAATGTTGTTGCATTGATTATTGTTTTTTTAGGTTCAATATTTGGTCATGAGTTACCATTAACTGTAACACAGATGTTATGGGTAAATCTTATAATGGATACATTCGCAGCGGGGGCACTTGCATCATTACCACCAGACCCAAAAATCATGAATAAAAAACCAAGAAGAAACAGTGATTTTATCATAACGCCATCAATGAGAGTTACAATATTATCTGTTGGACTATTTTTTGTTGTAATTTTGATTGCACTTCTTTTTTATTATAGAGAGGGAGGGGAGATTAGTAGATACAATCTATCGAAATTTTTTACAATATTTGTAATGCTTCAGTTTTGGAATATGTTTAATGCAAAAGCATTTGCATCTGGGAAATCGGCTTTTCATGAGATATCAAAAAGTATTGGATTTATAATTGTTGCTTTCGTAATACTATTGGGACAATTTCTGATTGTTCATTTTGGTGGTGATGTTTTTAGAACAACTCCTCTTTCACTCAAAGATTGGTTAATTATAATCTCTTCAACATCAACTGTTTTATGGATTGGTGAACTTTATAGATTTATAAAGAAATAGTACAAACAAACATCTATAACTTAACAAAAAAATGAAAAATATTTATATTAACTCCTCAATAGCCTCTTTAAGAGATTTTAAGAAGATATCTATCTCATCAATACTATTTAAGGGTGAAAAAGATACTCTTAAAATACCATTATAAAACTCATTGGGAACATTAAAAGATTTTAGAAACAGTGGTTTATCCCCTTTTTGATTACAAGCAGAACCAGCAGAGATATATATCTCTTTCTCTTCAAGAATATGAATAATATGTTCTGAAAAAATGTTTTTAACACCTAAAGCAATAATGTGAGAAGAGGCATACTCTTTTGGAGTTAAAATTTTGATTATTTGATTATTTTTAAAAAGTTCATCAAATTTTAGATAAAAATGATTTGAGAGTTCATTTAAAATCTTTTTAAAACTCTCTTTATTATCTTTCCAAAATTCAATTGCAGATCCAAAAGCTAAAATCCCCAAACTATTCTCTGTTCCAGCTCTAAGACCATAATATTGAGAGCTTCCCTGTAGTATAGGGGCTAATCTATTTTTATCTTTTACTATTAATGCTCCAACACCTTTTAATGAGTGAACTTTATGGGCAGAGATTGAGAGTGAATCTATATTCAACTCACCAAAATTAATTGGATATTTTAAAAATCCCTGAACAGCATCAAGATGAATAAAGATATTTGGAATCTCTCGTTTTATTGCTGATAGCACTTTAGTGTTGATATGGATTCCTATCTCACCATAAACCATGCTTAAAACAAGATAATCTATCTGATTCTTTTTTAAAAAAGGGATAATCTCATCTTCAATAATAATACCATTTATATTTGGAAGATAAAAAATCTCTACTCCAAATTTTTTAGTAAAAAGATTACTATTTTTAATAGATTTATGCTCTATTTCTGTTGTTGCAACTCGATATTTTTTATTCTCTTTTTTATTAAAATAGCCAACTATAGCAAGGTTATTTGCCTCTGTTCCACCTGAAGTAAATATTACCTGCTCTGCTTTACAGTATATTTCATTTGCAATAATTTTTTGAACTGATAGGATTTTTTGTCTCATTTTATGACCAAGTGAGTGTGGAGAGTTTGGATTTGCAAAAAACTCTAAAAACTCAATGATATTTTTTTTTACAGATGAAAAAATTGGGGTTGTTGCTGCATTATCAAAATATATCATACTCTATCCAAACATAGAAAAATAAAACATTTTGGTTTACAACAAAAATTAGATTAAATCAAGTAAACAGTTTTGCATCTCTCTTTTAACAACAAAATTATTATTATGTTTTGCATTTATTTTTCAGCTTTTTTCTGATTTTTAAGTTTTATTAGAATATAAATATATTAAACAATAAGAGTAAGCTCCTCTTCACAGAAAGAGTCTTTTAATATTTTTAGTGCAGATATATGAAGTTGTGAAATTCTGGATTCAGTTAATGACATCTCTTCTCCAATCTCTTTAAGACTCATCTCTTTATAATAATAGTACTCAAGAACTTTTTTTTGTTTTGATGATAGGAGATTAAGTTTTTTCTCTACAATAGATCTATCAAACTCCTCCTCTAATGTCTCATCTGGCTTTAAAAAATGTGTATCTTCTGGATCAAAGGAGATTGAAGATGAGCCACCAAGATCTTCAAATGAAAATACTTGAACAGCAGACCATTTACAAGTGTATTGGTAGTACTCTTCAATTGTTTCAAATGACATTGCATTTGCAACCTCAATATCACTAGCTTTACCCTGTTTTTTAGATTCAATCTCTTTTTTAGCATTAAGTTGCTGATTAATTTTCTCCCTTGCTGAACGAGGAAGAACATCTTCATGTCTTAAGTGGTCAAGAATAGCACCTCTGATTCGGATTTCAGCATAACTTTTGAAATTTGATGACTTTCCAATATCAAATTTTTTTATGGCATCAATTAATCCCATATAACCATTTGATACAAGTTCATCAAAATCCATCTTCACACTATATTTTTTGATCATTTTAAGTGCAATCACCTTCACAATTGGTTGCATCATTATAACAAGCTGATCAATCTCATTTAATTTTAATAAATCAATAGTGTCTAAATTTGAAATCCGTTTCATTTTCGCCTCCTGTTTTCATAATAAAACATTAGCAATATGTTTTCCAATTCAGAAACAACCATTTAATCAGTAAGTTAGAGTATTAAATAATATAAATATGTGTATTTTTATACACACCTATTGTCAATAATTACAAAAAATCCTTTCACATCAACAATATGTATTATTATACATATATGTATAATAATACATATTGTTTTTTATAGTATTTAAAAATGAAAACTTTATTTTTTAAGAATAACAAAAAAGCTCAATTTTATTAGATACTATAGGATATTTTATTGAAATTAAAAAGAGTAGATTACTAAAAATAAAAAACATTGAACTATTTATTTTTTGTTGAATAAAAAAAACCCTTCCGAAGAAGGGTTTTTTTAGCGATCCCAACGGGATTTGAACCCGTGTCGCCGGCGTGAAAGGCCAGTGTCCTGACCGGGCTAGACGATGGGATCACTCTAGCAATGGGACTGTTTATACTATATTTTTTTATACTTGTCAAGATATATTTTTTAAAATATACTTAAAGAAAAATATATATTAAATATCAATATTTGAAACATTAAGAGCATTTTCAGATACAAA
>DYRY01000167.1 GCA_020718465.1 Anaeromyxobacter dehalogenans
TATCAAGATATGTTTTTAACTCTGTTTCTGTTTTGTTAAATTTTGGCATCTCTACAAATCCTATTTTTAAATAGCTTTTTAAAACCATAATCAGTGAAAGGATTTATAAAAGTTGATGCTATACACATTTTATTCTCCAAAAAATAACTATAAATATTATAAAAAATAATATTTATAAAATATAACTTAAAAATTTTAAGTTATCAACAAGGAAAAATAAAATCTTATCTAAATAGATTTTATATAATTTTACTTTTTCTTAATGTTATAATAGGAAATTCTGTTGGACAGTTTATTCTAAATGGAAACCAATGACCAGCACCAGATGATGTATAAAGCTTTTTACCATTATGTTCATATTTTCCCCAAAAGTAATTTTTATTTAGTATTGGTTCAAAAAGAGACCTTCCATTTAGCCCAATTTGACCACCATGTGTATGACCAGCTAAAGTTAAATCTATTCCAAACTGCTCTGCAACTAAAAAACCATCTGGACGATGAGTTATTAATATTGTAAAAACTCCATTTTTTCTAGTTTCAATCCCTTTTTTTATAGTTTCACTATAAAAAATCCTCTTATTTATCCCTCTTAGTTTTTTAGGATCATCAGCCCCCACAATAAAAATAGAACTGTTTTTTATGGGTATCTCTATACCTTCACTTATCAAATATGGAATATTATTTTTAATAAACTCCTTTTTAACCTCTTTAACCCCTCTTAAATACTCATGATTTCCAACAGTAGAGTATACTCCAAAGGGAGGAGCAAGTTTTGTTAATGTTCTAACTCCATCTTTTAGCTGATCATAATCATCAATAAAATCACCAGTAATTAACAGAATATCAGGAGAGTGCAATGATATCTTTTTTAACATATCCTCAAGAGCTTTAACTCTCACAAAATATCCAAGATGAAGATCTGTTAAATGTGCAATTTTAAAACCATCAAGTTCATCAGGAAGATTATCAAAATAAAAATCTATTTTAGGAATTTTTACAGATGAAAATCCTTCGTAAAATCCTCTTCCACCAACAAAAAATGATAATGCAGGAAAAATAAATACTCCCCTTTTTAGAAAATCACGTCTACTTTCAGAGTAGGATGTTTTATACTTAATTTTTTTAACAAAAAATAACCATAAAAAGGAGAATAGAAGTGATATCAATAGAGATAGATTGAAAACAAAAATTCCAACATTAAGTAATCCCAATGCTTTTACAACATATTCAAACTTAAACTCTACCGATAAAATAGATATAATGAACCAAATAGTAATAGTTGTAAATATGTATAAATTGATTTTTTTGGGAAATTTTGATTTACCAAAACCACTACGCAATCCTTGTATTAATGCAAAAACACCAAATGTTGTTATTAAAAGAAATATGTAGCCTACAACAACAGGAAATAGTTTCATATTTAACCTTTATTTAAAGTGTATTTAATTTTTCTGTAAAAAATTTTATTTATTCTTTCAAAAAAGCTACATTCTTTTTATAAAATTTGTTTTATCTTTTTATAAAAATAGAAAAATATAACATTTTCTACTAAAAGTAGATATACATTAGATAAAAACATAAGATTGTTTTTTTTTATTTCAACAGAATAGCCTATTAATAGTTATATTTTTGTATCTTTTTACTTTTTTATTAGGATATTTCTGTTTTTCATAAAAAAAAAATATAAAATTTGTTTTTTTTTATGAAAAATGCAAAAATATAAGTGTTTGTTTTTTGTTGAGTAATATTTGTCAGGAGAGTTATGTATAATTTGATTGTAACCGATGGAAAATCCTTTCGACAAGAGTTCCCACTTCAAGAACAGATTACTATTATTGGTAGGGAGGAGACCTGCCATGTTTCAATTTCCTCTCAAACAATATCAAGAAAACATTTTCGAATTATTGCAAAAGGTTTGAAAATGTATATAGAGGATTTAGGAAGTTCAAATGGTACAACCATTAATGAGCAGAAAATAGATAAAGTGACAGAGATGACAGAGAATGATATAATTCAGTTTGGAATCTACTATGCACAACTTAACAACACAAATAAACTAAAAAAAAGTTATAAAGTTGATGAGATAGCAACATCAAAGCAAATGGACATTGTTAAAAAAAATCAGGCTCCATATTTCAAACTTATTTGTACAGATAAGCGTTATCCAGGGCTTATTTTTGAGATATCGGAGGGTTTAAATACTATTGGTAGAACAAAAGTCTCTACCATTGTAATTCCGGATAACTCTTTATCAAAAAAACATCTTGAACTTAATAAATTGGGACAAAAATTAGAGCTACAGGATTTGGGATCTATTAATGGAACAAAAGTAAATGGTAGAAAACTTCGTTCAAAGCAAAGAGTTTATAATGGAGATAAGTTAGAGATTGGAGATGTAGTTTTCTCAATTGATAGCAATATGGAGAGTAGAGTTAAAGGGAAAAATAATAAAAAAATTTTTATAATTGTTGGTATTATTGTTTTATTAGGTGGTGTTGCTGCTTTTTTCCTAAAACCTAAAAAAGTGGATAATAAAAAAACTGAAGTGGTAACAATTGATGATAAAATCGAACAACGGGAAAAAGAGATTCAGAAAAAAATGGGTCTTTCTGAACTATCAGCAACAAAAGGTGATTGGGAAGAGGCCATCAAACATGCAAAGGTAGTTTTAGAGTCTGACCCAGCAAATGAGAAAATGAAACTACTTTTGGCAAAATATATAGATGAACAAAGTAATTCTGAAAATTTCAAACAGGGACGACAGTCATTAGATCTTTTTGATTATGAAAAAGCATGTGATTTATTGAAAAAAATCCCTAAAAACACATACTACTACTCAAATGCAACAATGCTTTTTAGACAATCTCAAGAGGAGTTAATAAAAAAATATTTTAGAGATGCAAAAACATTTAATAAAGCTAAAAGATATAATGATGCTTATGAACAACTAAGAAAACTTTTTGAATTAACAGTTCACCATGAAGAGGCAAAAAAACTTAAAGAGAGTATTGAAGAAAGTATGAAATACTATAGTCTTAAATATGAAAAATTTGAGATTAAAACAACAGAGCTTGAAACAGATGTTAAATCAGAGCAGATTGACCTAAATGCTCTAAAAAAAAGATATCCAGAGCATGAGTTAAATACTGCAATGAGATATTTTATTGATGGAGATATCTCAAGAGCAATTAAATTTTTAGGTAAAGTTGGTGCTTCACACAAAAGTTACCAAATATCTCAACAACTTCAAAAACAATTACAGTTATATAAAAGTAAATTTGATTCAGGAAACTCTGAGTTTATAAATAAAAACTATCCTCAAGCTAGAATATCTTGGCAAACTGTTCTTGAAATTGATAAAGAACTTCTTAGTGGAACTAAAATTATATCTAAATATGCAAAACAGATTGGATATCATCTCTCTGTTGGATTTAATGAGTTGGGAAGAAATGCCCTAAAAACAGAACACTATAAAATGTCATTTAAATATTTTAAAGAGGCTGAGAGTTTTAACCCTCAAAACACACAAAATCTTGAAGATTTAGCAAAAATGAAAAAACTTTCAAAAGATTTTTGGGATAAATCACTTGAATTAGAAAAAAAGGGGGATAAAAAAGCTTTTACATATTGGGAAAATATTCTATCTATCACAACAGATGATGACCCTTTAAACAAACAAGCACGCCAAAAAATCACACAATCTGGAAGATAATAAATTTTTATTTTATGGTAAAAAATTGTTAAGTAGTAATTTCAAAAATATAACAATCTCATTAATAAAAGAGAGACTTTTAGAACAAAACTATATTGCATCAACTCAAACAGCAACAACTCTTTTATTGGCAGTTAAATTAAGAAAACCTATTATTGTTGAGGGTGGTGCTGGAGTTGGAAAAACCTCTCTTGCAGTAGCCTTTTCAAAAGCATTTGATTTAGATTTTTTTAAACTTCAGTGTTATGAAGGAGTAGATGAATCAAAAGCACTTTATGAGTGGGAGTATGGAAAACAGCTTCTATATACACAAATTTTGAAAGATACTCTTTTGAAAAATAGAGAAAAAAACTCAACAGATGAACTAATTGAATCTCTTCACTCTTTTAAATCACTTTTTTTTTCAGAGGAGTTTTTATTAGAGCGACCAATTTTAAAAGCTTTAAGAAATAGTAAACAATCTCTTTTGCTTTTAGATGAAATTGATAAGTCTGATCCAGAGTTTGAAGCATTTCTTTTTGAAATACTATCAGAGTATAGAGTCTCTATTCCAGAACTTGGAACACTTGAAGCGAAAAATATTCCAATTGTATTTTTAACATCAAATGGACAAAGATCTCTTTCAGACCCACTTAGAAGAAGAGCTTTATATCTCTATTTAGATTATCCAGATAGAGAGATGGAGGAGCAAATTCTTTTAACACATATTCCAGATATATCTAAAGTTTTACTTAATCAAATTTTGAATATTATTCAAATTACAAGAGATTTTCCTCTAAAAAAACATCCTGGGATTTCAGAAGGAATTGAGTGGGCTAAAGCTATTTTAACTCTTCAAGGAGTAGATTTTAATCAAGAAAGTTTTTCAGAAAAAAGTTTAAATTTGGATTTTGGAAAAACTGAAACAGATTTAATTGATTATTCTGAATCCACCTCAAAAAAATATGAAAATTCTGTTTTAACAAAAGAGATTATTGTTGAGACACTTCCTGTTTTGGTAAAATATAAAAGTGACTATGAGTTTATGGTTAATCATATCAATTCTCTTATTTAACTCATCAAGAGAGTTTTCACTATATTTAAACTTTCACTATACCAATAGTAAAAATGATGCAACTCTTTTACTTCTTGAAGATAATTTAAGTGAACCAGTTGCTTGTGAAATTTTAAACTATTTTCAAAATGATAAAAATAGAGTATACTATTTGTTAGAAAAATATCCTAATTTAAGTTGTTCTGTTAAGTATTTTAACAATAAAAACTGTTTTAATAAAAATAAAAAACTTTTTAGTAATGACAGATATAATATTTATCAATTAATATATGTTGAGTTTTTTATAACAAACTATTTTTTAAATAAAAATATTACTCAACTTGAATTTTCAGAAATTGATAGTATTATATTAAAAAAAGATAATTTAAGAGATATCTTTTATTGTCTTTCTGATTTTCCAAATAATTTATGGATTGGAGATAGCTTATGTTTAAAAAACTTTTTCTTTTATTTACCATTGTTCCACTCATTGAGATATTTTTTCTTATTCAGATAGGAAATATTATCGGAGGTTGGTATACATTGGGATTCGTTTTATTAACTGCTTTTTTGGGAGTATTTTTAATAAAAAAAACCTATCGCTCTTTTATTGGTGGTATAAATATTGGTGCAATGTTGGCAAGTGGTCAATCAATATCTGAAAAAGTTGTTGAGGGAATATTACTTGTTATTGCTGGTGCATTTTTAGTTACTCCTGGAATTGTTACTGATTTAACTGCACTTTTTATTTTAACCCCTTTTGGAAATAGTTTGATAAAAAAGAAAATTCTTCAAGGTTTCTCTAAAAAAGTTGAAAATAAAATAAACAATTTTGATGATGACAACTCAAATTTCTATAATAATTAAATTTAAATCTAATTCTCTTTATTACAAAGAAAAAATAAATGAGATTATTAATAGACCTCTTGCATAACCTAAAAGAAGAGAAAAAAAGAGTTTTTTTTA
>DYRY01000168.1 GCA_020718465.1 Anaeromyxobacter dehalogenans
TATTAACTAAAATTAGTAAAACATAAACAGTTTTTAGGATTGTAAATGTACAAATTAAAACTAAAATATAGTTATATCCCAATGATTATATCTGGAACAATAATTTTAGTTACTTTATGGCTTATTATTATTGAACCTTTTTATAAAGAGCAAATAGATGAATCAAATGGTAATTTTTTTAAAAATAGTAGTAATTCTAAAGAAAGAAGTAGTTTTAATTTAAACGAAAAAAAAGATAATAGTAGTGAAATTTCAGAGATAACAAGGAGGATTTTTACAATTAAAGGAGATTTATCTGAAGATGAATTAGATTTTTGGTGGGAAAAAACTATCAAATGGGCAACAACTAAGCTCGAAAAACAGTTTAAATTAATCCCTCCTCAAAAAAAAATGAGTATCTGGATTTTTAAAAATAGTAAATCTTATCAACTATATAGCAAAAAATTATTTAATATTGATCCTGAAACTCCTTATGGATACTTTCTTCCATCAAAAAACTCTATTATTATTAATGTTGATACTGGAGGTGGAACTCTTGTTCATGAGCTTGTTCATCCATATCTTGAGGCAAATTTTGAAAATATTCCAACTTGGATTAATGAGGGAGTTGCATCACTTTATGAACAATGCTCCGAAAAAAATGGTGAGATGATTGGTTTAACAAATTGGAGACTTTCTGAACTTCAAAAAGCTATTAATAGTGGTAAATTAATAACTTTTAAAGAGCTTTCACAACTTAGTCGAGATGACTTCTATAACTCATCTGAAAGCTCACTATATTATGCACAATCAAGATATCTGTTTTACTATCTTCAAGAGAAAAATCTTCTAAAAAACTACATTTCTGAACTTAAAAGTAGTCAAAAATCAGATTTAACAGGTTTTGAAACTCTTCAAAAAACTCTTAATATTAAAAATTGGGATAATTTTGAAAAAACTTGGAAAGAGTTTGTTTTAAAACTAAGTTTTTATAATCAATAGATATTATAAAATCTTTTATTCTAAAAAAATAAAAAACAAAAATGATTTAGATTAAAAAATATAATATACAAAATTAATTTTTAAAATGATATCAATTATTTAGATTCTATTAATTTCAAATTTTTAAAAAAATCAATAACCTGCTCTTTCTTTATAGGTTTCACAAGATATCCATCACATTGCTCTTTAAAGGCTTTAAAAACAGTCTCTGTATCACTAAGGGCAGTTGTCATTATAACTTTAACTCTATCCAACCCCTTTATTCCATACTCCTCTTCAAAAGCCCTTAAATAGGTTAAAAACTCTAATCCACTCATCTCTGGCATCATTATATCTAATAGAACAACATCATAAACTCTTTCATGAGTTATTGCTATTTTAATGATATCTAAAGCCTCCTTTCCATTTGTTGCAATATCACAAGTTCCAAATTCAGAAAGATGATGCATTAATATATTCCTACTAATATAGTCATCCTCTACGATTAACATTTTTAATAATCTAGCCATTTTACCTCCAATATTTCTAACTATATCGTATTATTTATATAATAGTTTAGCAAAGATTACTATAATCTTTTATTAAAGTTGAATATTTTTTTTGATATTATAGTTTTTAACTTTTAATAAGTGTATCAAGTGCAGATGCAATAGCTTTTAAAGTTCCTAAATACTCCTCATATTTATCAGTAGAGATATCTCTCATTCTTTCAATACTTTCAATAAAAATTTTATATTGCTCTATTTTATTAAGTGGTTTTCCATTTCTTTGAAGAACAGGAATTACTTCAGGAATAAGTTTTTTTACAAGTTCTACATAACTCATTAAATATGCACGTTGCTCACTTTTCTCATAACTTAATGCACACTTATCTTTCAGTTTTTTTAACTCATCAGAGGTAATTCCAGATGAACCCTCAATAGTTAAATCATGAATTTCACCAGTATGAAGATTTGTTGCCTCAACTCTTAAAATCCCCTCACTATTGATAATAAATCGAACATTAACTTTAAACTCTCCTTGAGGAAGAGGTGGTATATCTTTTATTTTGATGCTTCCTAAAAAAGTGTTATCCTCTGCACTCCAAGCCTCACCTTGAAAAATATTTATCTCAACAATAGTTTGATTATTTCTAATGGTTGTAAACACTTTTTCTGCTGAACATGGAATAACAGAGCCTTTTTCGATTATTTTTTCATAAAATCCACCCGATACCATTATTCCCATTGATTGAGCTATAATATCAAGTAATACAGATGTGTGTTGGTCATCTGTAAGAAGAGTTCCCTGAATCGCAGCTCCCATTGCAACTGCCTCATCAGGATTAATTCCTTTAGATACATTTTTACCAAAAAACCCCTCTAAACTCTCCTGAATTAGTGGCATTCTTGTTTGACCACCAACAAGCAACACCTGATCAATATCATCTTTTGAAAATCCAAGATGATCCATAACCCCAGATAGAATATCTATTGATTTCTCCACAAGAGATGCTGTTAAATCATTCAGTTCATCTCTTGTAAGTGCAGATGAGTAGTTTATTGTGTTTTTATTTGAGTCTGTAAAAAGAAATGGTAGGTCAATATTTACTAAATTTCTTGAAGAGAGCTCTTTTTTTGTTTTCTCAGCTGCATCTTTTACTCTTTGATGAACAATTGCATCTTTTGATAACTCAAATTTCCTCTCATAACGCTCAATAATATCTCTCTCTATCCACTCAACAATTCTATTTGTAAAATCTTCACCACCTAAAAAAGTGTCTCCAGCAGTTGCAATTACCTCAAAAACATCTTCATTAATTTCTAATAGAGTAACATCAAATGTTCCTCCACCTAAATCATAAACAAGTACAAACTGATTTTTTTGTTGTCTAAAACCATATGCTAAAGCAGCAGCTGTTGGTTCATTTATTATTCTTAAAACATCCAATCCAGCAATAATTCCAGCATCTTTAGTTGATTTTCTTTGATTTTCATTAAAATATGCAGGAACAGTTATAACAGCTTTTTTTATATCTTTTCCAAGAAATTTTGAAGCCTCCTGCTTTATTTTTAATAAAACCATTGCAGATATCTCTTCTATTGTATACTCTTGATTTTGAACAATTATTCTTATTGTACTATCCTCTTTTTTTGTAATTATATAACTATAGTGGGCAATTGCATTTTGCAGAAATTGTGACTCCCATCTTCTACCAATAAGTCGCTTAAAGGCATAAACTGTATCTTTAGGTAAAATAAGTTTCTGATTTTCTGCCTGTTTTCCAACTAAAATTTTATCATCTTTAAAAGCAACAACAGAAGGTATTGTATTTGAGTTCTCAACTGGAATATTTTTAAAACTTCCCCCCTCATCTTTGTAAAAAACACAAGAGTTTGTTGTTCCTAAATCGATACCGAGAATATATTCCATAATGACCTCTTTTTAAATTTTTTTATATTTTTATTATCTGGATCTATTTTTAAAGCCTCATCTAAGATTTTATTAAAAAGATCATTCCGTTCTATCTCTTTTAAAAAAGATAAATAGATTTCATAAATATCCATTTTTCTAGGCTCTAATTCAAGAGCTTTTTGAAAATTTTGAACTATTTTTTCTTGGAATTTGTTTTTATCTGCTTTTTGTAAAAGTTCAGCTCTTTTTACATAAAGACGTGCCTTCTCATCGATTTGAATAGCCCTTTCAATAAGCTTTAATCCATCTTCAAACTCTCTATTTTGAATTGCCTTATCAATCTCTTTTAAAATATTTATTTTTTCCTGATTTTCAAACTGCTTTTGTAAATCTTTTTGTAAAATTAAAGATTTTTCATCTTTTGGATTAAATGAGAGAGCTATCTTTAATAACTCTTTTGATTTAGTATAATTAAACGTATGATATTCATTCAATGCAAGTGTATAAAACTCTTTAGCTTTATCAACTTTTTCCTGCTCCTCTTTTGATAAAAATTGCTTTTTATTTTTATTTAAACCAATTTTTTCATCATAAAGTTTTCTTTTTTCAGGAAATCTTAATGTGTTGTATATATTAGAGATTATAATTGTTATCTCCTCTACTTTTTTCATATATTGAGAATCTAAATTAAACCTTTGAATAACATCTGGATGATATATTTTTGAAAGCTCAAAATATTTAGCTTTTAGATCCTTTTCAGATAAGTCTGGAAGTATTCCAAAAATAATATAGTAGTTTTGTTTAGCCTCAATTTTATTAAACATTACATCAATTGTATTTTTAAGTTTTTCTATACTTGCATTATCTTTTTGTTTAAAAAAATCGGGATTCTCTGTTGTAATCATCCCTTTTTGTATAAGTTGATAAACTATTTTTTTTATCTCCTCCTCTGAATATCTGTTTTTTAGTATAATTAACAAATCTTTATACTCAATTTTACTTATTATTGTGTTCACAATCTTTATCTCATCCATTGTGAGAGATTGATTAAGATTTTTTAAATTTAAAAATATTATCATAGCATACTCATTTTAAATTAGAACAATTATATTTTAATATAAATATAAATATAAAATCAAATATTTATATACTCATATAATATTTTAGAGATATATAAAATATTTTTCACATTTTAATAACTATTTGTTTACAACTTTAGCCTTTTTTATTTTAAACCTCTTTTTTAAATTAAAAAAAGAAAATAGAAAAAATAACGCATCATGTCATTTTTTCTCTTGACAAAAATAACGCAGTGTGTTATTTTAAAATTAGATGGAAAGGAGAGTTAAATGTGTGAAGAGAAAAAAAAAGGTAATAACAAGATTCAAGATATAGTTAGTAAATTTGATGATTTAAAAGAGTCTTTACAAGAGAAAATTGATGAGTTAAAAGAGAGTTTACAAAAAAATTTCTCAGAAAATTTTGTAAAATTGAGAGAGTTAGGTCATAAATCTCAAGAGGAAGGAAAGAAATATGTTGAGAATGTTTTAAACTTTCTACCACTTAAAGGCTATATTGAGAGATTTCGTGATAATGATTACTTAAAACTTGCTTCTCAAATCCAAAAAGATCTTGAGAAAAAATTTGGTGTTGGAATTGATAAAATTTTAAATGCTTTTAGTATTGCATCAACACTTGATACTGAAGAGATTCATGAAAAGCTTGAAGAGCTCCAAAAAGAACTAAAAGCTCTAAAAAAAGAACTTTCAAAAAGTGAAAAAAATGAGTCTCCAAAAGTTGAAGAGAAGAAAGAGCATAAAAAAGAGTACAAAAAAGATAAAAGAGATGGAAGAAAAAACAGAACAGAAGAAAAAATAGAAGAAAAAACAGAGTAATAAAGATTTTTAAGATATAATAGTACCCCTCACGAGAGTTTCTAATTTTAGATTCTCTCGTTTTTTATTTTTTCCTAAAAAATTTAATTTTTTGTTATAATTGATAATCCATATTTTTTTCAAAAATAAGATGAGATTGAATCCAATCAATAAAAGAGTTACATATTTTTTGACCAATTAAACGAAATATCTCAATCTCTCTTGATGAGAGAGATATTAACTCAATCCAAAGTTTTAAATATAGTTGAACATCACTATTTGAAATCATATTCTTAACATATGATAAAAACTCAAAAACTTTTAATTTATCTAAATTTGAACTGTTTAGCAATAGAATAAAGTTATCTGATAATTGCAATATATTTTGATGGAGTTTTAGGGATTTTTAAATCTATTACTCAT
>DYRY01000025.1:0-3656 GCA_020718465.1 Anaeromyxobacter dehalogenans
CTAACATCACCTGGTATAAAAAGTTCTGCCTCTGCTAAAATAGCATCTTTTATAAAAGATGCTCCAGAACCACCCATTACAGCAATTTTGGATACAACACTATCGGAATTTCCTATAAATCTCAAAAGTGTATTAGGATAATTTTTTTTAACTAAATTAATAATTTCCAAACAGGTTTTAGGTTGAGATAGATGTGCAGTTTTTCCAAATCCTAAAGATGTGTTTTGTGAAAGGGGAATTAGAACTTTTTTTCCAAAATACTCTGTTGTTATTTGGTCTAAAAGATAATCTGATACAGATGGGTCTCCTGCATCAAAATTTGTGTGAGCAGAGTATATTGTTACTCCTGTTTGAATTGCTAATGAGATCATTTGACCAAGATATGTATCAAGTGATAGTGGGTGAAGAGAACCAAGCGTGAGTGGATGATGAGTTATAATAAGATTACACCCCTTTTCAGATGCCTCTTGAATAAGCTCAATAGAGCAATCCAATGCAATAACAACACCTACTGTTTCTTGGTATATACTCCCTACTTGTAATCCTGTCTTATCCCATTTCTCAGCAAGAGAAACAGGATATCGGTCCTCTATGACCTCTATGATATCTCGATGTTTCATTGATTGGGCACGGCTTGCTAAATTTACATGACAATAAAAAATGGGCCCACCTGGATTCGAACCAGGGACCAACCGGTTATGAGCCGGTGGCTCTAACCAACTGAGCTATGGGCCCAAGCAACAGAATTGATTTATCATATTATAAAAAAATATTCAAGCTTTTTTTTCATTTTTTTTCATTTTTTATTTTTTTTGTAAAATAATAAAGAAAATATATATTACTATTTGAAAAAAAACAAAAAAAGATTAGAATAGAGTAGATTATTGTTTTTCTCTTAGTTCACTTTTATTGGGAGGGGTTTATGAGATATCTGATTTTAATATCTCTTTTTATATCAACTATGTCTCTTTTTTCTGAAACCTACTACTATGCGGGAAAAGAGAAGAGGGAGTTATCCATATCTGAAAACTATATTGGTTTCAAAACTATAAAAAACTACTCTGAATCAGAGATAAGGTATGTTTTAGAAAAAATAGTTGAAAATAGCAAATTAAACAACTTCACTAAAAACAGAGTTGAGGCAATATCAATAACAGACAATCTTGTTGTTGTAAGATTATCCAATAAAATTATTAAAAGAGATAATTTTATTGACTTGATAAAAAACGAATTTGATTTTGATTTTGAAACGCCTCTTTTTAATTTGGTTGATTCAAGATTTGATAAAAATAGTTGGCCCCCCCTACTTTCCAAAGAGATTATCATTAAATTTAAAGATTTTTTAACTAAAAATGAGGTTGAAAGTATAATTAAAAACGAAAATCTCACAATTATAAAAGAGATGAAAACAACAGAAAATGGCTATATTTTACAAGCAAAATCACCAATTGAGGCTCTAAATAGTGCAAATAGAGTTTTTGAATCTGGTTTAGCCACTTTTTCAGAACCACATTTTTTTCATTTTCTTAAACTATTTGCAAATCCAAATGATACCTATTTTAACAATCAGTGGCATTTAAGATCATCAACAGGGGGGGTATATGCATCTGATGCTTGGGGATTTCAGCAGGGAAGTGAAGATATTAAAATTGCAATTGTTGATGATGGACTTGACTTAAACCATGAAGATTTGAATTTAGCAGGATATAAAAACTTTACAACAGAGGATTTCGAGTTAGGTGGAGATCATGGAACAGCCTGTGCTGGTGTTGCTTCTGCAAAAGGAAACAACTCAAAAGGAGTTACTGGATTGTGTCAAAAATGTAAAGTGATGTCTGCAAAAATAATGGCAGATGAGAGGTATCAACAAGGAACAGGAGCAGATGGAATTGAGTGGGCAACAAATAATAGTGCAGATGTTATAAGCAACTCTTGGGGATTTCAAACTTATGTACCAATTCCAAGTTATTTAAGTAGTGCAATAACTTATGCAACAACAAATGGTAGAAATAGAAAAGGGGCTGTTGTTCTTTTTGCATCAGGAAATGATGATAGAGAGTTTTATAATGATGAGTTACCTGCACATCCTAATATTATCTCTGTAGGAGCTTCAGACTATAGAGATAAACGCTCAAGTTATAGTAATTATGGTTCACGATTAGATGTTGTTGCTCCCTCAAGCTCTGGGAGTGGAATGACTGATTTTGATAATATCTGGACTGCTGATGCATATACTGATTCAGGAGCAGATAAGCGAGGCTATAATAGAGATGGTTGGTTATATCAAGATGGATCTAGTACTGGAATGAGAGATATAATTGGAACAGGTAAATATACAAAATTTTTTGGGGGAACATCATCTGCAACTCCATTAGTTACAGGACTTGTTGGTTTAATTTTATCAAAAAATCCAACATTAACCTACACAGAGGTTAGAACTCTTATCAGAAATAATACGGATAAAGTTGGAGAGCTCCAAACATATACAAATGGTTTTTCAAGATATTATGGTTATGGTCGAATTAATGCTTTAAAAACTATAAGAAACACACCATCAACAGGTTGTGAACCAGACCCAAATGGTGAAAATTGCTCAAATAGTATTGATGATGATTGTGATGGAAAAATTGATGGTGATGATGGTGATTGTACAAAAGGAAATAGTTGTTCATCTGAAATCCAAATTATTACAGATAATATTATAATTAATGGAAATACATCATCACTTCACTATACAAACAATTTTACAGCTCCAAATGGTTGCTCTAATGAGGTAACAAATAGCAAAGATATTGTTTATCAAATTGTTTTATCAAATAGGAGAGAATTTATTGCAGAGATAATAACCTCTTCCTTTGATAGTGTTATTTATTTAAAAGGTGATTGTGAATCCACAACATCCCTTTATTGTAATGATGATGCTCAAAATGGTGTTAATACAAGTAAATTAAGTGTTATTTTGGATGTAGGAACATACTATTTGGTAGTTGATGGCTATGGTAGTAGTAATCATGGAGAGTTTCAACTCTCTATCTCTTTTGAATCTCCTGATATTTGTGAAAATGTAGCATGTTCAGGGCATGGAAGTTGCCAGAATATTGGAGGAGTTGCTGTTTGTAATTGTGATGTTGGGTACTATAGAAAAGATTTGGAGTGTGTTCTTGAGTCAGAGTTATGTAGTGGCGTTACCTGTTCAAATAGAGGAAGTTGTAACGTTGATAATGGTGTTCCATATTGTATCTGTAACTTTGGATATCATTCAGAGGGAATTTTTTGTGAAAAAGATACTCTTTGTACCTATATTAACTGTAATCCTAATTCAACTTGTAGTTTAGATGATGGTTTTTGTTACTGTGATGCTGGATATTATCTTTTAGAATCTACAGGTGAGTGTCAAGCATATAATCAGGGAACATTGTGTGAAAATATTTCATGTAACCCACACTCAACCTGTAACTATGATGATGGATTATGTTACTGTAATAGTGAATATGAGTTAGATAATGGAGTTTGTGTTTTAAAAAAATCAACACACTCTGCAACAACTTGTAGTTTTAGTATTAATTCAGAAAAAAGCTCTTTATTGTATCTTTTTATCTTTATATTGTTTTTAATGTTAGGAAGGAGATATTTAACTCATCTTCACCACCATTAAT
>DYRY01000025.1:3756-15355 GCA_020718465.1 Anaeromyxobacter dehalogenans
CTATATGCTAACCGTATACCAAAATATGTCTAGAGGGTATAGTCTATATGCTAACTCTCTATAGTACAACTACTATTTTATATTCAATAACTATAAAATATTATCTTTTATCTGTAATTTTATAGATAAATTCTGTATTCTCTTTGCTTAACTTTACCAACTTTCTATATACTATTTAAAGAAAAAATAACTATTTCGAATATTTTTCTGCAATTATCTGTTTTTTTATAGGGAGTGGTGAAGATGAGATTTAAAAAATCTCATTGATTTGTTTTTAAAACTATCTATTTTATTGTGTAAAAAGATATTTAAATTGGGATAATAACCATAATTTTTTTGCTATTTTATTAAAAATCTGACTATTTAATTAGATTGTTCTTTGTTCTTGATGAACTGTATAAAACTCAAGAATATCTCCCTCTTTGATATCAACTGTTTTTTGCAAACCAATTCCACACTCAAAACCTTTAAGAACCTCTTTTGCATCATCCTTAATACGTTTTAGTGATTTAACTCTATCCTCTGCAATAACAATATTATCTCTTATAAGACGAACATTTGCATCTCTGGAGACTTTTCCCTCCATCACATAACTTCCACAAATTGTTCCAACTTTTGGAATAACAAATGTTTGACGAACCTCTGCTTTTCCAAGAAATACCTCTCTTCTAATAGGATCAAGCATACCAATTGAAAGTCTTTTCACATCATCCTCAATATCATAAATAATTGAGTATAGACGAATCTCAACTCCATTTTTATCTGCAATCTCTTTACTTGCAACAGTCGGACGAACACTAAAACCAATAACAAGTGCTTTAGATGCAATTGCTAAGTTGACATCTGTTTCTGTAATAGCACCAACGGCAGCATAAAGAACATTAATTCTAACTTCACTATTTGTAATTCTCAAAAGAATTGCTTTAACTGCCTCAACAGAACCCTGAACATCTGCTTTAAGAATGATTCTTAGCTCTTTAATTTCACTTGCTTTAAGATGTTCAAAAAGATTTGCAGCCGATACAAGTGAACGTTTTTTAAGTTCTTCTTCTCTCATTTTTGTTTGATAGTAGTCTGCAACATTTTTAGCTGTTTTTTCATCTTTTGTTACATAAATAGCCTGACCAACATGTGGAACATTTGATAAACCCAAAACAGAGATTGGAGTTGATGGACATGCAGAATCAATTGTCTCCCCTTTGTCATTATACATTGCTCTTACACGACCAAAAACATCACCAGCAACCATATAATCACCAACTTTTATTGTTCCTGATTGAACAAGCATATTTGTAACACTTCCTTTTCCTTTATCAAGAAAAGCCTCAATAACAATACCTGTTGCTGGTCCAACTGATGTTGATTTAAGAGCTAACATCTCAGCTTGAAGAAGTATTGTATCCAAAAGATCCTCAATTCCCATATTAAATTTTGCAGAGACTTTACAAATCATTGTATCACCTCCCCACTCTTCTGATATGAGGTTAAAAGCAGTTAATTTCTCTTTTATTGTGTCTATATTTGCTGTTGGTTTATCAATTTTATTTATTGCAACAATAATAGGAACATTTGCAGCTTGAGCATGTTTTATAGCTTCTATTGTTTGTGGCATGATTCCATCATCAGCAGCAACAACAAGAACAACAATATCTGTAACATTAGCTCCACGAGCTCTCATTGCGGTAAAAGCTTCATGTCCTGGTGTATCAAGAAATGTTATCTTTCCTTTTGCAGTTTCAACACTATAGGCACCAATATGCTGAGTTATTCCACCTGCTTCTGTATCAATAACATTTGTTTTTCTGATTGCATCAAGAAGTTTTGTTTTTCCATGATCAACATGCCCCATTACTGTAACAATTGGAGCTCTTGGCTCTGTTTGTTCAAGTTTAGCCTCTTCACCCTCTGTTGTTTTAAGAACAGCATCAACATCAAATGCAACCTGTTTTACCTCATAACCAAACTCTTCAGCAATAAGAGTTGCTGTATCAAAGTCAATAGCTTGATTAGCAGTAACTGCAACTCCTTGCTTAAAAAGCTCTTGAATAATTCTTGCTACTTTTGTATTCATCTCTTTTGCAAAATCGGAAACAAGTATAGACTCTCCAGAGATTTTAACAACCCTTTTAATAGCTTTTGGAACAGTTATCTCTGTTTTTTTAAACTCTTTTTTTACTTTTTTCTCTCTTTTTCTATTGTAACCATCAGAATCAAGATCTTCTTCAAGTTGGCTAAGGTTTCCAGAGTGTATCATTTTCCCTTTTACAGGAATTGCCTTTTTTACATCACCATTTTTAGGAAGTACTTTTTTCTTTTTTGAAAAATCCTCTTCTGATTCTGCTGGTTTTTGGTACTTAGATTTTGCTACGACTTTTTTTCCCTCCACCTTTTTTACAGGAGTAGACATAATAATCTGTTCTTCAAGTTCTTTAATTTGAATAACTTTTTTACGTTGACCTCTATCTTCTGAATTTTTATACTCATTTTGATTAGATTGTTGAGGTTTTTCATAATCTTTTTGAGGTTGTTGTGATGTTTTTTCACCCTCTTTTGGTTGATATGGTTTTTTATAATCACTTCTGTTATCTCTATTATAGTTATCTTTTTTATAACCATCTTTTTTGTCTGAGAAGCTTTTATTTTCCTTATTTTTAGAGTCATCTTTAGGTGTATATGATTTATTTTCACCATTTTTATTTATCTCATCAATAGAGATAACTCTTTTTTTTGCTTTTTGCTGATTTAAATCTCCCTCTTGTTTTGAGGCATTTAAATCATCTTTTGTAAACTCACCATATCTCTCTTTTTTAAACTCTTTTTGCTCATTTTTTGTTTCAACTACTTCTGAATCAACTTTTTTTGGTTTTAGATTTTGATTCTCCTCTTTTTTATAGAAGTCTCTATCTTTTTTGTTTTTGTCCTCTTTATACATATCCTCTGTTTTATCCACAAAATCTTTATTAGAGGAGTTTTTACTTTTTTGAATATCAACAATATCTTCTATTTTTTCTATTTTGTTGATATTAGTATCTAATTTTTCCTCTTCAATTTCAGATTCACTGTTTTTTGTTATAATTTGAATTTGTTGTTCATCTAATGATTTCTCTTGTTCAGAATCGGAATCTTTTGTTTTACCTTTTCTAACTTTCACTTTTGAACCATCTTTTGTTACAACAGTTCTCCCTTTTTGTTCATCTTCTTGTTGTTGTTGTTGAATAAGGTTTAGTTTTTTTCTTATTTTGTCTTCATCATCTGAATCAAGTTGTGTAAATGATTTTATTTCAGATATTTTGAACGAAAAAATAGAACCACTATGATCCATATCTTTAATTACATCAATCAATTCAAGAGGATTTTTACCTAACTCTTGTGCTAATAAAAAGACTTTCTTTCCAGCCATTAATGCTCCTGAGAAAATAGATTTTCATAAAATAAACATATCTTTTCTAACTCAACTAAGGGTTCTTTAACTCCAAGTACCCCAAGCTCACTCTTATTTATAAGAGCTCCAAAATCCTCCTTAGTTAAAAAAGGGAGTTTTATTTTTAAAACATCACCACTTTTATTATTAAGTTTTTTTAGTGTGTTTTCAGATATATCATCTGCAAACAAAATCCCTTTGATATCTGTAAGAAAAGACAATGTCTCTTCCAAGCCAATAACCGTTTTTTTTGAGAGAAGCAAAAAGCGGATTTTCTCTTTTACTCTATTTTCTAGAAATTTTTTAAGCCTTTGTAAATTCTCATCTTTTTCAAATTTGAATTTTCCAAGCCCCTTCTCTCTTCCCATTTTTTCAGCTTTATCTAAACAGTTTTTATTATAGCAGAGGTAGGCTGAACGTTGAGGAATCTTTTGCATTAAATCAAATAGAGCTATCCCACTATCATCAACAACAACACGAATTAAATCACTTTTTTCCATTTTTGTTTTACAAGCAAAGCAACTTCTTTCAGCCATTTTTCCTTTTTAACTTTCTTAGAGTCTGTTTTGCAGCATTAATAATTTGTTTTGCTTTTGAAAAAGAGAATCCCCCTTTTTGAGCAAAACTTTCAATTGAGTCCTCTTTTAGAATATCCTCAATAGAGTAGTAGTCTGCTACATTTAATCTAATCCAGATATCTTGATCAACTCCAGGCATTGAAAGAACAATCTCTTCTGGAGTAAGAAACACCTCTTCCTCTTTCTCTTCTTGTTCTTCAATATTTTCTATTTCGTTCTCATCCTCTTCATCATCAAGTTGTTCAAGATATGTTTTCTGAATGATCTCTTTCTCTCTCTCTACTTCAGAACCATAAACTCTTAAAAACTCAGATGCCTCATCCTTAAGTCTACCAATAAGCTCTTTATTAAATCCTGGTAGTAATGGAAAATCAGATATTGGTGCATCAACAATATCTTCAAGTGTTTTAAACCCAAGTTTATAGAGAGCTGTTGCATCTGCATTATCAATAGTTGTTAATTTTGAAAGTTGATCTAATCCTTTCTCCTCAAGTCTTTGATGATCAGCCTCTGAAAGAATTCTTAATTCCCACTTTACCAATTTACTCGCAAGTTTAACATTTTGTCCTTTTTTACCAATTGCAAGAGATAGTTGTTCATTAGGAACAATAATATCCATTGTTCTATTTGAATCATCTTGAACTACCTGAACAACATTGGCAGGTGCAATTGCATTACAAGCAAATTTTACCTCATTTGGTGACCAAACAACAATATCAACTTTTTCACCTTTTAACTCTGTTACAATATTTTTAACTCTTTGTCCTTTTAAACCAACACATGCTCCTACTGGATCTGTGTCTGAATCAGTTGAGTATACAGCAACTTTTGCTCTTTTTCCAGGATCTCTAACTGCATCTTTTATCTCAACAACTCCCTCATAAATCTCAGGAACCTCTTTTTCAAAAAGTTTTATTAAAAATTTAGGATCTTTGCGAGATAGTTTTACAATATAGCCATCTTTAGGCATCTCTTCAACTTTAACAATAATTGCTTGAACTTTATCCCCAAGGCGTAAATTCTCTTTCTCTGGTTTGTCTTTTGCATATAAAACAGCCTCTGTTTTACCAATATCAACAACAAAAGCTCCCGATTTTTTATCATCACCCTCAACATTTTTAATATTACCTGTGATTAATTCACCAACCCTCATTTTGAATTCATTGAATACCATTTTCTTTTCAGCTTCACGTATTTTTCTAATAATTGCAGTTCTTGCAACATATGCATCAATACGTGTATTCATCTCAAAAGGTATGCCAATCTCTTCGCCTATTGTTATTTCTGGATCATACTCAAGAGCCTCATCAAAAGATATTTCAGTAAACTCATTCTCAACAAACTCTTCAACAACTTTTTTGAATTGATATAGTTCAAATTTTTTATCATCAGAGTTGTACTCACACTCTAAATCAAGATCTTTAGATATTTTTCTTTTAGCTGTATCAATCAGAGCCTCTCCAATGGCAAGTTTTATAGTCTCTGCATCAATATCTTTATCTCTCGATAAACCATCAAGTGCATCTGCTATATCAATCTCAATTCCATGCCCTTTTTTTACTTCACTTTTCTTCTTAACCATTAAGTAGCTCCTTTAAAACTGATACACTATATTTGCTTTTTTTATTGAGTTAAAAGGTATAGAGACAAGCTCATCCTCTTTTGTTTTAACTTTTATAAACTCACCTTCAGTTCCAATCAGATAACCCCTATAAACCAATCTTTTATCATTTATAGTCAAAACAGGGGCTAAAAGTGTTATTTTAACCTCATTCTCTTTAAATCTTTCAAAATCAGCTAATTTAACTAATGGTCGATCCACACCAGGTGAAGATACCTCTAAAACATATTGCTCTTTAACAATATCTCTCTCATCTAAAATTTTTTCAAAAGCACGACTAACATTTGAGCAATCATCAAGAGTGACTCCTCCTTTTTTATCAATCATAACTCTTAAAACTTTTCTTCCACTCTCAACACGATATGTTAGATTTACTAATTCATACTCTGTTGTTTCAATATACTCCTCGCAAAGCCCGAGGAGCTCTTTTTCTAAGCTCATTGATACTCCTTAATTGAGGTATACAAAAGGCGAGACCATAGTTTATTATCATAAAAACAAAAATATATCAAGAAAAAATCTAGAAATAGTTTTAATCTTTAAATTTAAAATATATATTGCATTTTCTCTGTTTATTTTAAAAGAAAAAACAGTTTTTACATATTTTTTAATTATATTTATATTATAAATTTTGTTGAATTTTTACTATAGCCAATGAGATATAATCAATATCACTCTCTTTAAGTTGTGTATATAAAGGTAAAGTTAAAACTCTATCAGAGATATGTTTAGCATTTATAAGATGGGATGTTTCATATAATCCTTTATAACAACCAAAATCTGTAATTAATGGGTAGAAATATTTTCTTGTAAAAATATTATACTTTTTCAACTCTTCATGTAAAATATCTCTGGTTATTCCAAATTTTTTTTCATCTACTATAATTGGAAAATAGGCATAGTTATGTTTTAAAAAAATTTTATCCTCCAAATATCTTATTCCTGCAATATTTTTAAGGTTTTCTCTATAAAAATTAATGATTTTTTCTCTTCTATTAATTTCACTATCAACATATCGAAGATTAACAACTCCCATAGCTGCCTGAAACTCATTCATTTTTCCATTAATACCAACAATATCAACAGAATCAGGAGTATTAACACCAAAATTTTTATATAAATCTAACCTATTCTTTAATTTTTCGTCACCATAAGTTAAAACTCCCCCCTCAATTGAGTGAAAAACTTTGGTTGCATGGAAAGAGAACATTGATATATCTCCAAAATTTCCAATATCAACATCATCAATTTTAACACCAAAAGAGTGTGCAGCATCATAAATCACTTTTAAATTATATTTATCAGCAATTTTTTTTACCATATAAACATCAACAGGGTATCCAAAAATATGAACTGGAACTATTGCAACTGTTTTTTCAGTTATTAAGGACTCTATTTTTTGAGCATCAATTGTAAAATCATCTAATTTAATATCACAAAAAACAGGAGTTAATCCACTATTTACAATGGCATGAGTTGTTGATGCAAAAGTAAATGGTGTTGTTATCACTTCACTTCCTTTTGGAAACTCAAATACTTTAATTGCTAACTCTAAAGCAATATGTCCATTTACAAAAAGAGTACTCTCTTTTACATTGAGATATGATTTTATCTCTTTATTAAATTTTTCATGAAGAGGGCCAGAGTTTGTTAACCAATTTGTTTCCCAAATTTTCTCAATCTCTTTTTTATACTCCTCAATTGGTGGTAAAAATGGTTTTGTAACTAAATATGGCTCTTTTGATATATTCATAATTTATCTCTTTTTTAAGGTTGAAAATAGTATTTAAAGTCTTATAAAACTCATGTAAATCAAATGGTAATCTTAAACCAGTTTTTTGATTTTTTCAATAAAAATATTGAATACCCCTCATCTTTCTCTCCTTTTATCTCTTCTTTTTTTAATAAATAAATTATACATCTAAATTTAACATTTTACTATCTCTCTTTCAACTCTTTTTAAGGAAATAAACAATTTCTCTTTTTTATTAATATTGACAAAAAAACAGTTTCGTCAAAATTATGACTTTTATAAATTAAATAAATTTTATATATTTTTGTTTTATTAATATAAAAAACTAAAAAAACAGCAAACTTTTAAATCTAAAAACAAAAGATACTTAAGGAAAATATATTGCTAAAATTTATCTGTGCATTGATGGAGGAGCTATGAAATCTATTCTATTTTTAACAATTTTTATACTCACAACACCCCTTTTTGCTGGGAATGTTTTAGACTCAACAATCAAAGAGGGAGAATATTACATTGATGCAGAGATTATATTTGATTCACCTGTAAAACAGGGGGAGGCATATCTCTCTTATCAAGGGGATTTAGTTACAATATCTATTCTTAACACTACACTTATTCAGAAACCTATTAATCATGATGTATCAAAAAAAAGGGTTGTTAGAACATTAATTCATCAACCCACACAGAATAGAGTTGATTTGAGATTAAGATATAAATCATCATCTATTGTTAAACCAGAGTTAAATGAGATAGTTTATAAGGATAATAAAATAATTTTTAGAAGTTTTTACTCAAATGAGGATAAAGAGATTGTTGCAAAAAGAGAGATGTTGTTGGCTCAAAAAGAGGAGGAACAAAAAGCTAAAAAAGAGGAAAAACCACAGATTATTAAGACAACTCCACTCCTAAAAATAGAGGAGAAACAGAGTGAAAATATAAAAGCTCAACAAAAAGTTGAAAACAGCTCAATTTTAGAGGGAAATAGCACTCTTTTAGTTGTTTTTTTTGGTGTTATAGGTGCAATATATTTCTATCTAAAAAAAAGAAAACCAAACCTTTTTGGAGCCAATAGTGAAATTCAGATTTTATCAAATAGAGCAATTGGAGCAAAAAAACAGCTCATTTTAATAGAGGTAAATGGTCAAAATATGCTTCTTGCATCTTCAGAGAGTGGAATCCAACTTCTTTCTGAAATGGAAACAAAAAATGCACTTAAAAATGAGCCTAAACAGAAAAATATCAACTTTACAAATGAGCTTGATGATGAAATTAATAGCCTTGAAAATCGATTTTTTGATCAACAAAATATCAAAAAAAATCCTTATGAATCAATGAAATCTAATTTCTCTCAAGATGATGCACCTGAAGTTGTTTCTCATATAAAAAGTAAAAAATTGAAAAATATTCAAAAGTTATAAACTTTAAGTTATTAATTTAAAGTTTCAAATAATAGTTTATAAAAATAATTTTTATAAATAGTAACAAATAAAGAGTTTTATTTTTTATAAAAAGTAAAATCTTTTATTTTAGACATTTTTTATGGAATAGTTTTAATAGATTTATTTTTAATAGGGATTTTAAAATGAAAAAATATATTTTTCTCCTTTTTACAATATCACTTCCACTACTTAGTGCCCCTTCTGGAGGACAACTAAATATTCCTGGAGGAATCAATATATCTGTTGATGGTGGTAGTGAAGGAGAGACTGTAACAACAGTAAAAATCCTTGTTTTGTTAACTTTATTAACAATTGCACCAGCAATACTGCTCTCAATGACCTCTTTTGCAAGAGTTATTATTGTTTTATCTTTTACTCGTCAAGCAATAGGAACTCAAAGCTTACCACCAAATCAGATTATTATAGGTCTTGCACTATTTGTAAGTTTTTTTATTATGTCTCCCACTTTAATAACAATTAATGATAATGCTCTTCAGCCATATATGGATGGAAAAATAACAAGAGAAACATTTTTTAAAGAGGCCTCTATTCCACTTAAAGAGTTTATGTATAAGCAGGTTTATGATACCGATTTAAAACTTTTTTTAGACTATAGTTCTCTTAAAGAGAAGCCTCAAAATTTAGAGGAGTTACCAATTCATATATTAATTCCTGCATTTATAACATCAGAGATAAAACGTGGTTTTCAAATGGGATTTATGATTTTTATTCCATTTATAATATTAGATCTTATTGTTGCATCTATTTTAATGTCTATGGGGATGATGATGTTACCCCCAGCAATTATCTCTTTACCACTAAAAATAATGCTTTTTGTTCTTGTAAATGGATGGGATTTGATAATTGGATCATTAATTAAGAGTTTTCAATAAAACTATTTCACTAATTTTTTAAACTCCTCAAGAGTCTCTTTAAATAATGAAAGAGCATTTAAAACTGGCTGTGGTGTTGTTAAATCTACTCCTGCTTTTTGAAGTATTGATATTGGATAATCTGAACCACCAGAAGAAAGAAAATTAATATATCTATCTAAAACTCCCTTCTCACTTGATAAAACTTTTTTAGCAAGAGCAGCAGAGGTTGCAAATCCAATTGCATATTTATAAACATAGAAGTTATAGTAAAAATGGGGAATTCTTGCCCACTCCATCTCGATTTCTTTATCAACAGAAACAGAATCTCCAAAATATTTTTTATTTAATTTGTAGTATCCATCCTCTAATACAGCAGGAGTTAATGGAATCCCATTTTCTGATTGAGAGTGAATCCACTTCTCAAACTCTGCAAACATCACTTGTCTAAACATTGTTGTTCTAAAATTTTCAAGATATCTATTTAAAATTACAAATCTCTCCTCATCTGTTTTAGCATTTTTTAGTAGATGCTCTTTTAGGAGATTCTCATTAAATATAGAAGCAACCTCTGCAACAAATATCTTATAC
Source organism: Anaeromyxobacter dehalogenans (assembly GCA_020718465.1). GTDB lineage: Bacteria > UBP6 > JAFGXH01 > JAFGXH01 > JAFGXH01 > JAFGXH01. The sequence goes on from DYRY01000025.1 coordinate 14,032, forward strand.
TCATGATATAGTGGTGGTTGATTTGTTTTCGAGTAGTAGGTGTGCATTGAGTGCCCAATTTCATGAGCCAAAGTGAAAACATCATTTAAAGATCCATTAAAATTCATTAAAATATATGGTTCAGTATCATAACAACCTGTTGAGTAAGCTCCAGAGCGTTTTCCCTCATTCTCATATCTATCAATCCAACCAGAATCAAGACCTTTTTTTAAAGTTTTAATATAATCATCTCCAAGAGGTTTAAGTGCCTCAAGAACTAACTCTATTGCCTCATCATAACTATATCTTTTGGGTGATCCTGAAGATAGTGGTTTATAAACATCATAAAGATGAAGCTCATCAATATTCAATATCTCTTTTCGTAGTTGATAGTAGTCATGTAGTATTGGTAATGACTCATTAACAGCCTCAATTAGTGAATTATAAACAGATAATGGAACATTATCATCAAAAAGAGATGCCTCAATGGTAGAGTTAAAACCTCTTGATTTTGCAAAAAATCTATCTCCTTTTATATGAGAATCAATAATCGAAGAGAATGTATTTTCAAAAGATTTATAAACTCCCATAACATTCATAAAAGCCTGTTTTCTGATTTCACGATTATCATCCTCTAAAAATAGAATATAATTCCCATGAGATAGAAGTTTTTCACCTTCATCTGTTAAAACTGGCTTAAATTTTAAATCAGCGTTATTTAGAAAACCAAATATATTTGAAGCTCCACCCAAAGATTCTGAAACAGAGGCTAAAAGTAACTCCTCTTTTTCTGAAAGGGTGTGAGGTTTAAATCTTATAATTTCCTCTAAATATTGTTTGTAAAAACTTAATGACTCATTTTTTAAAATAGAGTTCAATTTATCTTCATCTAAAGATAAAAGAGATGGTCTAAAAAAGGATAAAACCTCTCCAAACTGACTCGATAGTGATTGAGCTTGTGAAAAATAGCCAGAGTAGTGACTATCTCCTCGATTCTCATCATGTTTCATGTGTGCATAGATAAAAATTTTGTTTACCTCTCTTCCAATCTCTACCATTGAGTCTACTATTTTAGGAAGAGTAGTTTCATCAATATCCATATCCTTTAATGAAGAGAGATTTTCAACATTTTTTTTCACATAATTTAAATTCTCTTCAAATAGAGTATCTGTTGAAAAAATTTTTTCAACACTCCATTTATCCCCTTTTACTACTTCATCTCTTTTTGGTAATTTTAACATCAATACTCCCAAACAGTGCAGATACAATAATATACAAAGTATCTACTCATTTCAATTTTTTGATTTTTTATTAATCATCATAAAAAAAATAAAAAACAAATATT
>DYRY01000025.1:15455-23702 GCA_020718465.1 Anaeromyxobacter dehalogenans
ATAAAAAAAATAAAAAACAAATATTGACAAATCTAATATGATTATTTTACAATGGTGTTGTGTTCTTAAAGGATGCTAATATGGCAAAATGGTATAAATATGGTCGCTACTACCTACTCCGACATATTGCAACAGGGGGAATGGCAGAAATTTTCCTCTCAAAACAGCTTGGTTTAGAGGGTTTTGAAAAACTTCTTGTTATTAAAAAAATTCTCAATCAATATGCAGAAAATCAAGATTTCATAACAATGTTTTTAGATGAAGCTAGACTTGCCGCAAAATTAGACCATCCAAATATTGTTAGAATTTATGATCTTGGTAAACAGGGAAACAGCTACTATATTGCTATGGAGTATATTGCTGGTGAAGATTTAAGAGGTATTATGAAAAAAATATCTCAAAAGGGACAACTTATTCCAATTCAACACACAATTCATATCATAGGCTCTGTTTGTGAAGGGCTGGATTATGCTCATAAAAAAAAGGATCCCTCTGGGAAACCGCTTAATATTATTCATAGAGATATATCTCCTCAAAATGTTATGGTATCTTATGAAGGAAGTGCTAAATTATTGGATTTTGGTATTGCAAAGGCATCAACACAATCTTCAGAAACAGAGGCAGGAGTTTTAAAAGGAAAATATGCCTATATGTCTCCAGAACAGGCAAAAGGTAAAAAACTTGACCATAGATCTGATATATTCTCTGTTGGGATCTTACTTTTTGAGATGTTAACAAATCATAGACTTTTCAAAGCTGGAAATCAGCTTGATACATTAAGAAAACTTGTTTATGAAGATATTCCATCGCCAAAATCTTTTAATCCAAATGTGCCTGATAGACTTGAAGAGATTGTAATGAAGGCTCTTGAGAAAGATCCAGACAAACGATACCATACAGCTAGAGATTTTCAAGCCGATTTAGAGGAGTTTGTTGCAGAGAGTCAACTAATCTGTTCTCCAACAAGAACAGCTAAATTTATGCAGGAGATTTTTGCAGAGGAGCTAAAAAATTTACAAGTTCTTGAACAAAAAATAGAGGATGAGCAGAAAGATGTTGTATCAAGTGATCTACCTGATATATCTCAAGATACTGGTCTTTTTGAGGCTGGAACAGGCTTTAACTCCTTTCATGTTAGGCAACACACAAATATATCATCTTGGAATAAAACAGGAATAACTGGAACAAATGCCTCAAATGCAAGTTCACAAAGTGGTATTTTTAGTGCACAAGCCTCAATTCCAACAACATCAAGCTCTAAAATTGTTATTATACTTTTGATACTTCTATTAATTTTAGGAGGGGTTGCTGTTTTTGCATTTATCTTAATGAATAAAAATAAAACAAATGATGTAAAAGAGATAATAATGGAGGGGCGTCTCTCTCTTAGCACAAATCCAACAGGAGCAAATGTTTTAATTGATGGGAAAGAGTATAAAGAGAAAACTCCAACAATTATTGAAAAATTACCTATAAATAAACCAATTGCAATAAAAATTCAGAAAGAGGGATATGCAGATGTTGTAAAAGATGTAACAATATCATCTGCAGATCAACTTCATCAGGAATCTATTGAATTAAAAGTTGAACAAGCAACAATTAAATATGGTCTTGTAAGAGTAACATCAAATCCTGATGGTGCAATTATTTATATTGACAATAAAAAAACAGCTAAAAAAACCAATGTAACTCTTCAAGAGGTTATTGTTGGAGAACACAATATTTTTCTTGAAATGAAAGGTTATGATGCATATTTTGAAAAATTTAAAGTTACTGAAAATGAGTTAACAGAGATAAATGTAACTCTTTTTAAAGAGGGAACAATTAGAAATGGTTTTTTTACTATAAACTTAAAAACAGAGGGAGCTGAAGTTATGCTTAATGGAGAACCATTAACACTTCCTGCTGAAAATATAAAGGTTGATCCAGATAAAGAGTTTACAATCACAGCCAAAAAAGGTGGTTATGAGAGTTTCTCAACAACTAAAAAACTTAAAATTGGTGAAAAAGAGACTATTGATATTGAACTTCAAAAAAGAAAAACAGTTGCTGTTAATACTCCACAAAATGGAACATTAAATATTACGACAAAAATAAAGGGAGCATTCATATATGTTAATGGAAAAAAACAGGGAGATGATAAAGTTAGTGATCTCTCTTTAAAAGCAGGAACATATACAATATCATTAATATTAAAAACACAAATGTTAAACTTCTCTAAAACAGTTCGAATTAATTCAGGAAAAACTACAAATGAGGATTTAAATCCTGGTAAAGGAAAAATAGCAATCTCTGTAAAGCCATGGGCAAATGTTTTTATCAATGATAAAAAAATAGGTACAACTCCAATTCCACCACAAACTGTTTTTGAAGGAGATTATACTATTCGCCTTGAAAACCCAAAGGGTTCTCCAATCACAAAAACAATATCTGTTAAAGATGGTGAAACAAAACTCATAATGGAATCATTTAATTAAAATTCTATATTTTAGAGAAAAATGTGAAAAAATCTTTATATATCTTTTTATTTTTTGTAGTTTTTTTTACGAAAAATATAACTGGTGAATATATTATAGATTTTGGAACAACAGGAAAAGAGTATCATCTTGGTTCATCATCAATATCTCTGCAGAATAAAACACTTGATTTCCTGTTTTTATCACATACATATATTAAAAGTAGTTCTAATTTTCATTTTATGTTTGAATCACACATAGGTATTACAACTGATTTGATAACACAAAAAACTTTTAATCCATCATATAAAAATGTTTATGCAGGTGTTATTGTTGGAGAGAAATATAAATATATAAATGGATTATTTAATTTTGTTCCAGAGTTATCTATTGGTGGAGTATTTCATATTTTATCTGATAATATAACAGACCAAGAGACTCTTTTATCATTTTTTTTAGGAATACATTTAGGAACAGGAGTTGTTTACCCATTCTCTGATAAAGGAGGCATTGGGATTAAATTTGATTTTCAATTTGGGTATAATAACTATCTGGATTTATCATATTCTAGAGAGTTTATAACTGTTTTTTCAATTGCATTTATTAGTCTTGATTACTATGATTAATTTTTTCAAATTTTCTTGATAAAGCTATTTTCTATTTTTAAAATTCTGTACTATTATTTTTTTATTTTTATTAAAAAAAATATTAATCTGGATTACAACCTGTAAAATTTGGTTTAGGAAGAGTCCAAGAGGTTGCATTTTCGAACATTCCAAGCATATCCGTAACATTTGATAAATCAGGGGAATCAGTTGCTATTGAAGTTAAATTATAACAACCTGCAAATGATTTTTCCATACTTAACCAATGAATAGAGCCCCAATTATCTATTGATAATATTTTATTTGCATCTATAGAGTAATTAAAATAGATTGAAGGGAACTCATTAATAATTGCAACTTGATATGTTCCTATTTTATTATATTTGCAAGTGTAATCACCTACAGCATTTGTTGCTGTTGGATTAAAAGTAACTCCATTATAGTTACAATCTATATCATAATTATATGTATAATTTGGATTTGTTGGAATCGTTATTTGAGTAGAGGATGAGGCTCCATAAGCATCTGTTTTCCAAGTTGTTATAAAAGCATCAAAATAGCAGTTAAATCCATTTCCAATATAACCATTTTTACATTTACACTCAAAAGAACCATCCAAATTAACACAAATCTCTTTAGAATTACAGTTGTCAGTTTCTAAATCACACTCATTTATATCAACATAGGCTTCATTTACCTCTTTTACACTCAAAATCTGATTTAATTCCACAAGAAACAGTTAAAAATATCATAATAAAAACAGATAAAATAATAGTTTTCATAAATAGATATCCAATATGAAAACGTTTTGACATTATTTTTAACTATTTTATTCAATAAAATTTCTGTTTTTTTCTGGAAATTCATTTAGGAGCGTTTTTTTTCTATTAGGAGCAATTTTTTTCTATTAGGAACGATAAAATATCATGTAGGAATGGTTAATCATCAGTTAGGAATGATAAAGACAGCATATATGCTGTCTCAACTTCTGGTAGGAACGATAAAACCTCTGGTAGGAACGATAAAACCTCTGGTAGGAACGATAAAAACCTCTGGTAGGAACGATAAAGACAGCATATATGCTGTCTCAACTTCTGGTAGGAACGTTAAAATATCAATAAAATACTAGAAATAAACAATGTATTTTAGTGCACTGATAGTAAAAAGCAATATTAACTATATTTTGCAAGAAGTTTTCTATTTTATCTTTTGTTTTTGTGAAAAAAGATTTTTGTTTCTTTAAGTTTTTTAAAAAACTCTTCCATCTTCAATATGTAGAACTCTCTTTTTGTATCGCTCCATTAGAGTACTATCATGTGTTGCAATAACAATTGTTGTACCACTATTATTTGCTTTTTCAAAAAGTTTCATAATCTCAATAGTTATTTGTGGATCTAAATTTCCTGTTGGTTCATCTGCCAAAACTATTGCAGGATCATTAACTAATGCCCTTGCAATTGCAACTCTTTGTTGCTCACCACCTGATAATTTTTTTGGAAGATGGTTTTTTCTATGCTCTAATCCAACCAATTTAAGTATATTTATAACTTTTTGATTTATAACTTTTTTGGGTAAATCTAAAATTTCAAGTGTAATTGCAATATTTTCATAAACAGTTCGATACTCAATTAGCTTAAAATCTTGAAAAACAACTCCAATATTTCTTCTTAAAAATGGAATAGAACTACTATTTAATCTTGATATATTCTTATTATGTATTAAAATTTGTCCTCTTGTTGGTTTCTCTTCCAAAAATAGCATTTTAAGAAGTGTACTTTTTCCTGCTCCAGAGACACCTGTTAAAAAAACAAACTCCCCTTTTTCAACAATCATATTTATGTCTTTTAAAACCATGTTTTCACCATCATAACTTTTAAAGACATGGAATAGTTGTATCATATTTAGACCTAAAATAGATAAAAAAACATGTTTAAGATTAGCACTAAAAATTGATAATTGCAATTTTTATCTTAATTTTTATAAGTGGAAACTTAAAAAATAGAGAATTTTTATTAGTTTTTATAAAAAAAATAGATTTTTTCTATTTTTATTGATTCTTTTCTAAAAAATAATTATAATCTTTGTGTAATGATTTTAATTTAACCAATTTTGGTAATAATTATAATTTTTTTCATTTTATGGAGGACAAAAATGAGAATTTTTAATTTTTTAGTACTTTTTTTAGCAATATTTTTTCTTTTTTCTTGTACAAGTGAAGATGAGTGTAAAACAAATTCTGATTGTACAGACTCTTCAAAACCTGTTTGTGAAGAGGGAGTTTGTGTTGCTCAACAACAATCAAATGCACCATTTCATATTCTTGCAACAGCAAAAGAGTATAAAAATGGTGAATCATATTATATTCCAATGAATGATGGAAATAGTACCGTTGCCCTTTTTAGTGAACAAAGAGAGGCAATGGGAATTATAAATGATAGTAATAGTGCCATTATGATAAATAAAATGGAAATTATTTATGGTGATGGTGTTATGAGTGAGGAGTACTCTCTTCAAACAACAGATTTAGTTCATACAACATTAGAGATTAATAATCATGAGATTACTCAAGGTGGAAGATTAGATTTTTATGTTAGGTTCTATCCTGTTGAATCATCTACAAAAGAAGCAACTCTTAAAGTCACCTTTAATACTTCATCAGTTTTCACTCTTAATTTAACAGGAAAAGGACGTGATAGTGCCTATTTCACAGAAAATACAACAATGTCTCTAAATAAAATTCTTGGTGGAATGGATATTGATGAGATGATAAGTGGTTCTGCAACAGACTCAAATGGAAATACATTTTTTTATGGTCATGTAACACAAGTTTCTGGTGCAGATAGATTCGGTTTTGACCTATTTTATGGAAAAATCACATCATCAGGAGAGTTATCTTGGTTAAAAATTTGGAATGGTCCATATAAAGATTTTAGTAATGATCCAGGACAAAATGGTGAAACTGGTGGAAGTGCAAACTCAATAACAGTAGATTCAGATGGAAATCTTTATCTAGTTGGGACAACAAGTCCAGGTAGTTCAAATAATAACTTTGCAACACTTGTTTTAAAAGTAGATGGAATAACAGGCTCAACTATTTGGCAAAAACAGTGGCGTCCTAAATGGGCAACATCTGTTCTAGCTTGGCATAATGCAATGGCTTATGGAGTTGATGTTAAAGGAGATAATCTTTATGTAACAGGTTCAACTCTTGGGGAGGCAGCTGTTATGTTTCTTGTTTTTAATAAAACTGATGGTTCATTAGTTTTAAATAAAGCAATTGATGTTTATAGTGGTTATAATGATAGAGGTTATGCCGTTAAAGTTGATGGAGAGAGTGCATATATTGCTGGAAGTGCAAATGGAAGGGCATTTGTAATGAAACTTGATAATATTAATAGTGATCCAACAGTCTCTTGGACAAAGAGTTTAGGATTAGGAGTTGGCTCTAACATCAACTCTTTAGATTTAGATAGCTCTGGAAATCTATATGCTGCTATTGATATAAGAGGAGCAGCAACATCTTTCGCTTTTATCAAAGTTAACTCTTCAGGAGCTCTTGTTTGGGGAAAAGAGCAGGCATCTTCAAATGACAGTAACAATGTTCATATTGTAAAAGTTTTAAATGATAAACTATATGTTGGTGGTAGAGTTGGAATCTCTGCTTATGATGTTCAGGCTGGAGATGGTTATCTTGTAAGAACATCTCTTGATGGTACAATTGATTGGAGTATGTTCTATTACTCTGGAAAAGGTCCTGATGAGATTTTTGAATATAGAGTTAAAGGTTTAGGAGTTGTAAATAATTCACTATTTGTAGTTGGTCAAATATATACAGGAACATTAAATGGTTATCGTTATGATGGATACTGGTATAATGGGTTTAATGAATTATTAACAGCATACACTCCTACTTTATCAGAGATAACTTTGCCAACTGGAAGTGATATTGTAGATCATATTGATTTGGCAGAGGCTGGTTTGACAGATTCTACTATTGAGAGTAGAGATATGCCAATGAATGGAGCAAAAGATACATTTTTCTATCAAAATGCAGATGCAAAACATGATGGATACATGCCTGATGGTGAGATGTCATTTATGAAAATGGAGCTTAAATAGATGGTTGAATAACCTCTCTCATTTTTTTTACCATTTCACTACTTCCTGCAATAACTTCACCTGAAAATAGATCAAATTGAGAGCCACCAAAAGAATCAATAACTCCACCAGCCTCTTTTACAATTACATAACCAGCAGCAATATCCCAAGGCTTTATTCCTCGTTCCCAATATCCATCCCAAATACCACAAGCTGTATAAACCATATCAATAGCTGCACTTCCAGCTCTACGAATATCTCTGCAAACTAAAATAGCTTTATTGTGTTCTAAAAGATTGTTGTTATTTGTCTCTCTTTTATTATATGGAAATCCAGTTGCCCAAACAGAGTCAATAAGCTCTATTTTTTGAGATATTGAGATTTTTTTGTCATTTAAATATGCACCATCACCCTTTTTTGCATAGAAAAGCTCATTTAAATGTGGAATATATACAACTCCAATAACCAATTCTCCATCAAATTCAATTCCAATTGATACAGCAAACATTGAAAATCCTTGAGCATAGTTTGTTGTTCCATCAATTGGGTCAATAATCCATCGATATGAGGAGTTATTTTTATTTATTTCACCACTCTCCTCTGCTAAAATGGAGTCTTTTGGAAATCTATGATAAATTGAGCCTATAATATAGGCTTCTGCCTTTTTATCAGCATCTGTTACAATATCAACAACACCTTTTTTTTCTATCTCAAGAGGATTTCTAAATTTTTTTAAAATAAGAGCACCAGCCTCTTTTGCAAACTTTTTTGCATACTCCAAATGTTTATCCATAATAATCCTTTATTTATTAACTATTTAATTTTCATACACAAAAATTAAATTTATTATATAAATACTATAATTGTAAAATATTTTAAAGTTATTTATAAAAAAAAAGGGAGCAAATGCTCCCCCTTTTTTTTTAAAGATTAGAGATTATTAAAAATCACCAACTTCTTTTAATTTTTCATTTAATTTCTCATGAGCCTCTTCAGAGCGTTTTCCAACTGTATCAATAAGTTGTTGAGAAATACCTTGTGCTTGTTTAATCATATCATTAACAGAGTTAAGGTCAAGTTCAAGAAGT
>DYRY01000169.1 GCA_020718465.1 Anaeromyxobacter dehalogenans
TGTTTTATTATTTGGTTTTGAGAGGATTCTATGAAAAAGATTATTATTGTTTCAGCTGTACTATTATTGTTAGGATTTAGTTGTGATGACAATTTATCAGTAGAAAATCGTTGTGAAAAAATATCCTGTTTTGAGTGGGAAGTTTGTGTTGAAGAGAGTGCTAGTTGTAGTTTAAAAGAGGGATTTTGTAATGAAAATAGCCACTGTTTAGAGGAAGAGAAACCAATGGAACTGTTATTGTTAATGGGCCAACTGATAATGGTAATGTTGCAATTGATTATGATGTTGCTTTTAAAATGAGTGGTGGATTTTTTATTGCAACAGGAAGTTCTGGAATGGCTCAAACTATTGGAAATACATCCACACAATATGGAGTTTTAATAAAATTAAGAACAGCCCAAAATGCAAACAATTTAATTCATATTGAGGATACTAATGGTGATGAGATTTTTACATTCAAACCAATAAAAAAATATCAATCAATTGCATTTTCATCACCTTTTTTACAAAAAAATAGTTCATATAAACTCTATTTAGGTGGAAGTTCAACTGCTAATGAAAATAATGGATTATATGAAGATTGTGTTTATAGTGATGGAATATTAACATCAACTTTTACTATATCAAATATTGTTACAACCATTCAGCAATAAATTCATATTCATAAAATGGTGGTTTGTGTAGTTTTGTTTTCTATTTTTTAACAATTTCTAAAAATATAAATAGTAAAAATAAAATATAGATTATTTTTTCTATAAAATATAGAAAAATATAAAATTAAATTTATAAATAAAATATGTTTAAAAAGATATCTTGAATTTATAAACAAAATATGTTTAAAGAAGATTATATTATTGGAGGTTTTATGAAAGAGCAATGGTTTGTTCCTTATAGATATAAAATGGTTGAAAAAATATCTATTCCACCAAAAAACGAAAGATTGAGTATATTAAAACAGGGTGGTTTTAATATGTTCTCTATTCCATCTGAAAAAGTCTACATTGACCTCCTTACTGATAGTGGAACAGGTACAATGAGTGATAAGCAGTGGTCTGCAATAGTCTCTGCAGATGAGTCTTATGCTGGAAGTCGCTCATTTTTTGATATAAAAAAAGCTGTAAAAGAGATTATGGGTTTTGAACATGTTTTACCTGTTCATCAAGGCAGAGCTGCTGAAAAAGTTTTAAACTCTGTTTTAATAAAGGAGGGGATGTTTGTTCCTGGAAATACACATTTTGACACAACAAAAGCTCATATTGAGAATGCAAAAGGGCGTTGTATTGATGTTACCATTTCAGAGTCAGAAAACTCTACTTCAGATTATCCATTTAAGGGAGATTTAGATATCTACAAATTAGAGGAGGAGATTAAAAAAGTTACTCCTGAAAAAGTTGCATATATTCTTATAACAGTTACTTGCAATAGTGGTGGTGGTCAACCTGTTTCAATGCAAAATATAAAAGATGTTCACAAAATAGCCAGAAAATACAGTTTAAAACTGTTCTTTGATGCAGCTCGATTTGCAGAAAACTGCTATTTTATTAAAACTAGAGAGATTGCATATAACAATAGAACAATTAGAGAGATCTCAAACGAGATGTTCTCATATAGTGATGGTTTTACAATGTCTTCTAAAAAAGATGCAATTGTTCCAATGGGAGGTCTTCTTGTTCTTCGTGATGTTGATATTTTTGATGCATTAAAACCTTTTGTAATTCTTAATGAAGGCTATTTAACTTATGGTGGTATGAGTGGAATGACAATGGCTGCATTAGCACAAGGGCTTTATGAATCAACCGAATTTGATTATCTTCACTATCGGATTGGTCAGGTAAAAATGTTGGGAGAGTTACTAAAAGAGGCCTCAATTCCTATTGTAACCCCAATTGGTGGTCATGCAGTTTTTATAGATGGAAGAAGATTTTTTCCAAATATATCTGAAGAGCAATTTCCAGCTCAATATCTTTGTGCCTCATTATATGAGGCAGGAGGGATTAGAACTGTTGAAGTTGGAGCAAACTTAGCAGATAGAGATCCTGATACTGGAGAGAATATTCGCCCTAAATTAGATTTATGTCGTTTAGCAATACCACGTCGCTCCTACTCTTATGAACATATGATGTATATTGCTGAAACTGTCAAAGAGATTTATAAAAATAGCAAATCTATAACATCTGGTTTTCAGTTTGATTTTGAATCAAAAGGGATTAGACATTTTTCATCAACATTTAAGTTAATAAACTCAAAAAGAGAATCTCTTTTTGAGTAAATAGAATATAAGATAAAATTTTTTCTTTTCATGTTATTTTTTTAATTGTTTTATTTGTAAATTAAATCAATAAATAAAGTATCACATTAAAATGGAGTTTTAAAATAGTTATGATTTTAATTAAAAATGAGAAACTTTCAGAATTAAGTTCTTGTCCTTACTCTTTTGATGAGAGTTTCAGACAAAAATATTTTTTTGCTTTTGGATTAACAAAAGAGGAGATGGGAGATTTTATTCGTTCTGGTTGGAGAAGATTTGGTCTATTTTTTTTTATGCCAGTTTGTCCAAACTGCTCCAGATGTACTCCAATTCGGATTGATGCAGATAATTTAACCCTCACCAAAAATCAAAGAAAAATCGTTAAAAAAAATTTAGATACCATTTTTGAAACAAAATATTTTAGTAGTTGCTCAAAAGAGGATATTGACAAACTTTTTGAAATTTATAGAGAGCATAATTTATTTAGATTTCAGAAAAAATCAACAAAATCCAATTTTTTAGATACATTTTTTAAAGGAAATCAGGATTTACTCATCACTTTTTATATAATAGAGGGAGATTTAGCTGCCTTTGGATTTCTTGATGAGCTTGATGATGGCTTAAGTTCAATATATTTTTGCTATAAAAAGCAATATATTGAGTACTCTCTTGGATTTTATAGTATAATAAGGGAGTTAGAGTATATTAAATCAAAAAATTTAAAATATTACTATTTGGGTTATTTTATAGAGGATAATCACTTTATGAGCTATAAAAATAGATTTAAACCATATCAACTTTATAATTGGAAAGAGAAAAATTGGGAATCTACTTCATAACTCATCTTTTTAATTATAAAAAAATTTAGATAGTTGTATTTTATTTAATTTTGTTATTTAATAAATAGTTATTTAAATTGAAATTTTATTGATTTTTAATTTTTTTCAAAATATAAAAATATCTTGATATTATATTAAAAATAAACTATTCTCATTTTTATGAAGATGTTGTATTTTTTCCGAAAGGCACTAACTAATATTGTAAGAAATTTCTCGGTAAATCTATTTACCATCCTTATAATATCTACCTCTTTAATGATTTTTAATCTATTTTTATTAACATATCACAATATTGATATAATATTGGATAAACAGTATCAACATCATATTTTTCTTTATTTAGAACCAGAGTTTGAAGAGAATGATATAGCTAAATATGAACTTGAAATAACTAAAAAACTACAATCAACAGTTGTTTTTGTTACACAAAAAGAGGCATTTAAAACATTTAAAGATAGTTTAAAAAATGATGCTTCTCTTTTAGAGGGATTAGATGAATCGGTTATTCCTGCCTATTTTGATATCTCACTAAAATCTACTCCAACAAATTTAGACTCTATAATTAAAGAGCTTGAGGGACTATATTTTGTTTCAAATATTGATTCAGGAAAAGAGGTATATCAAAAAATAGAGAAAATAATATCTATACTATTTTCAATACTTCTATATATTGCCATTTTAATTATGATTGCAACTTTTTTTGCAATATATATGACAATAAAACTCACAATATACTCCAGAAAAGATGAAATTGAGATTCTTGAACTTGTTGGAGCAACAAGATATTTTATAAAAATGCCATTTCATATTGAAGGAGTTTTACAAGGAGTTGTTGGTGTCTCTTTTGCAATGTTAATGCTATATATTACACATATCACAATAACAGATACATTTGTTAAAAACCTTCTCTCTCCATTTGGAATTACAACAATATCTTTTATTCCTCTAAAATATATTCTTTTTAACTATCTATTCTCAACTATTTTTGGTTTTATTGCCTCAATGTTTGCAGTTAATAGATTTTTGAAAATTTAAAATGGTAAAATTTTTACTTATATGGTTATTTTTATTGTCAATACTCTGTTTTGGGGATAAAGACTCTATTTTAAAAGAGATTCAAGATTTTGATATAGAGATTGTAAACAGAGAAAAAGAGATTTTAAAAATCGATAAAGAGATAAAAAGTATTGAAAATCAACTTTTTATACATAAAAAAGTTTTAGAAAAACTATCAAAAGAGCAAACAGAAAAAAGAAAAACACTTCAAAATAGATTAAAATTTTATAATAAATTACAGAATAGAAGAAAATATCTTCTATTTTTTGATTCATCAAATATAACAGAGATAGAGTTAAAGGGGAGATTTTTAAAAAAAGTTATTGATTATGACTTTAAACTTCTTAAAGATTATCTACTCTCTGTTACAAAGACTAAAGGGGCACTTATAACACAAGAGGAGATATATAAAACTCTTCAAAAAAAACAGAATGACTCTCAAAATGAGAAAATCTCATTTGAACAAAAAAGAGATGATAAAAAAAAGCTTCTTAAATCAATTCTAGATTCAGAAAAACTAAAAATTAAAGTTCGAAAAGAGCAAGACAAAGTCTCTCTATCCATAAATAAAAAAACACCTGAATCAAAAACAGATAATAGTAAAAACTCCCCATTTTATAAGAAAAAAGGGAGCTTTTCACTTCCTGCAAAAGGAAAAGTATCAAGATGGTATCAGATTCTTTATGACAAAAAAACAAACACATATGATGTTCATAAAGGGTTAACTATAAATATTCCTAAAAAAAGCCCTATATTTGCAGTTTATGATGGGAAAATTATTTATCAAGACTATATAAAGGGGTATGGAAACACTATAATTATATCACATGGTGATAACTACTACTCTCTATATATGCATCTTGAGGAGTTTTTTAAAAAAAATGGAGAATCTGTTGTAGAGATGGAAAAAATAGGCTTTAGTGGTGAGAGTGGTAATACCGATAGCCCTAAACTTTACTTTGAAATAAGGTATAAAAAAGAGCCAATAAATATAAATAGTTGGTTTAAAAAGTAAAATAGAGTTTAAATAGCTAATTATTCAAAAAAACTTGACATCTATTTAGTAACTTAATTAATATGCTAACTATGTATGTTTCAACATTCAATGTGGATGCAATGGGAATTTTATTTGGAAAATATACACTACTACATAAAATAGCAACTGGTGGAATGGCAGAGATATATCTTGCTGAATTCACCTCTATTGAGGGTTTTAAAAAAATTCTTGTTATAAAAAAGATACTTCCTGAATTTTCATCAAACAGTAAATTTATATCAATGTTTATTGAAGAGGCAAAAATAGCAGTTCATTTCAACCATAGAAATGTTGTTCAGGTTTTTGATTTTGGTAAAATTGATGGGGAATATTATATTGCAATGGAGTATGTTGATGGATTTGATTTATCAAGATTATATGCCTTTTACCAACTAAATCATACAGCAATAAATATTAGTGGCGTTATTTTTATTCTTACAGAGATGTTAAAAGGGCTTAACTATGCTCATAAT
>DYRY01000170.1 GCA_020718465.1 Anaeromyxobacter dehalogenans
GGTCTAAAACTGATGAATCTAAATCGTAAACTTTTGTGAAGTTGTGAATTTTTTTTCTTAATGCAAATGTTCTTGAAACAACACTTTGAGCTTTTATTGCCTCAATAGGCCACTTTGAAGATATCTCTGCATTTATAATACCAGCTAAATATGATTCAATAGGTAATATATTTATAACATAAAGAGCATTTTTGAATATAACTACAGATAGCTTAAATTTTAACCTTTTATTGTTAATTGTAAACTCATTTTGAGATTCAATAATAAATCCCTCTGTTGGATAAAATCTGTTATTAAATTTTATTCCTGTTTTATTCTCATCCCCTTTTACATATTGAAATTTTATTATCTCTGTTTTTTTTGATTCATAAAGTTTATCTCCAACTTTTTCATCAATAATTGTGAAATTAGTTGCTTTTATTGAAACTTTATTTAATTTTCCAACAACTAAAATTGAGATATTTTCAGATGAAAATATTTTGATAGTGTTTAAAAATAGAATACAATAAAATAAACATAATCTCATAATCTCTCATAACAAATTTAAAATATCTTAAAAACAGATATATTCTTAAAAAACAGATATATTTCTTTTAAAAATAAAAAAATATATTTTTAAAAAAAAATAATCAAAAGATTCTAACAATTAATTATTAAAAAATCAAAAAATCAAATATATTGTTTTTGTTGTATATAGTTATTTTAAAAATTTTTATCTTTTATTTAAGAACATCTTTCTAATCTCTGGGTCAAATTTTTCAATTGAATATCTAAGAGTAACTCTTGCCATTTTCAAGCAGTTTTCAAAAATGTAGTTATAGGCAATATTGTAATCTTTTTTTCCAATCTCTCTAATCATCCAACCAACAGCTTTATGAATAAGATCATGTTTATGACTTAACAGTATATTTGAAACTTTCATTGTGAAATCTAATTCTCCTTTTTTTATGAAGTGGAGTGTGGATAAAATTGCAATCCGCTCTAACCAAAGTTCCCCTGATTGAGCATATTTTAAAAGTTGTTCTCTATCCCTTTTAAAGTAAAAATCGCCTAAAATATGTGGTGCTGATAGATCTACTAAATCCCAATTATTAATATATTTTATGTTATCTTTATAAAAATCAACATAATTTTCTTTATCAACAATAGTTTTAGTTTTTTGATATTTTAAAACTAAAATAAAAAGTGCAACAGATCTAAACTCATGAATCTTTGATTTTATAAGTTTTTTAAGTGAAACTAAATCAATCTCCTTATAATATTTTTTAGCAATAACATGTTGTTGTGGATTTGATACTCCAATAAAAACATCTCCTTCACCATACTCTCCCTTTGATGTTTTAAAAAATCTACTCATTCCTTTTGCTTTTTCAGAATTAGCTAAAGAATTAATCTCAAGCTCTATTTTTTTTAATGTATAAGTTTGCATCTTATCTCCTTTTATAAAACTCAATTTTATTAAAAAAATAACTCTATAAAAAAAAACAGTTTAATTTTATCTTTTTTAAAAAAAAATATCAAAGTAAATAAATAGTAATTTAAAAAATCTATTATCTATATTAAAATCTGTTTTAAATTAATTAATTTTAAAAAACTTTATTGATTACTCCTTGCTTTTGATTATAAATATGTTTATAATTCGTTGGTTTTTTCATTGGAGTTTTTTATGGACTATTTTGAACGTAAAAAGATAAAAGATATTCTTACAGAGCAGAAGTGTGAAAAAGATGTAATTGTTTTAGGGTGGGTTAGAACAAAAAGAGAGTCAAAAAATGTTGCTTTTATTGAACTTAATGATGGAAGTACACTAAAAAATCTTCAAATTGTGATAGATTTAGAGAAAAATAACAGTTTAGATCTCTCGAAAGTTACAACTGGTTCATCAATTAGAGTAAAGGGAGATCTAATAGAGTCTCCAGCTCAAGGTCAAAGTGTTGAGTTATCGCCAAACTCTGTTGAGGTTATTGGTGAGGCTGGAGAGGATTTTCCTCTCCAAAAAAAAAGACACTCTGTTGAGTTTTTAAGAGAGATTGGTCATCTTCGCCCAAGAACAAATCTTTTTGGTGTTATTAATCGATTCAGAAGTAAAATGGCATTTGCTGTTCACTCATTTTTTCAAGAGAGAGGATTTCAGTATGTTCATACTCCAATAATCACAACAAATGATGCAGAGGGAGCTGGTGCATGTTTTCAAGTTACAACTCTTGATCTCCAAAAATTACCTCTAAAAAACGGATTAATTGACTACTCTAATGATTTTTTTGGAAACTCTGCTAATCTTAGTGTTAGTGGACAACTTGAGGCAGAGATATTAGCATTAGCATTAGGTGATGTTTATACTTTTGGTCCAACATTTCGTGCTGAAAACTCAAATACAACAAGACATCTATCTGAATTCTGGATGATTGAACCAGAGATGGCTTTTGCAGAGTTGCCTGAAGATATTAAAACTGCAGAGGCTTTTCTTAAATATCTTTTTAATTATGCTCTTAATAATGCATCCGAAGAGATGGAATTTTTTAATAAATTCCTTGATAATACAAGAATTTCAACATTAGAGGCTATTGTTAAAAGC
This sequence comes from Anaeromyxobacter dehalogenans, assembly GCA_020718465.1. Classification (GTDB taxonomy): domain Bacteria; phylum UBP6; class JAFGXH01; order JAFGXH01; family JAFGXH01; genus JAFGXH01. Next base: position 2,576 of record DYRY01000170.1, read on the forward strand.
TCATTTGAAGTTGTTACATATACAAAAGCAGTTGAGATTCTTCAAAAATCAAATCATAAATTCGATTACTCTGTTTCTTGGGGAATGGATCTTCAATCGGAACATGAAAGATATTTAACAGAGAACTATTTTAAAAAACCAATAGTTGTGATAGATTATCCAAAAGATATCAAAGCATTCTACATGAAACAGAATGATGATGGAAAAACTGTTGCGGCTATGGATGTTCTTGTTCCTCAAATTGGTGAGATTATTGGTGGTTCTCAACGTGAAGATAGATATGATTTACTTAAAGAGACAATGAAAGCAAAACATATCCCATTTGAAGGAGATAACTCTCTTTGGTGGTATCTTGAGTTAAGAAAAAATGGTTCAGTTCCTCATGCTGGTTTTGGATTAGGATTTGCAAGAGTTTTAATGTATATGTCTGGTGTGAATAATGTTAGAGATATTATCCCATTTCCAAGAACTCCGAAAAATGCAAGATTCTAAAAAATATAAAAAATTTCTTATTTTTAGTATAAAAAATTATAAAAGTTTTTTAAAAGCACTATAAAAACTATTAAAAAATAAATTTTTTGCAAAAAATATATGAAAAAATGGGAGGAGAGCGGTTGACGGGGCTTGAACCCGCGACCCCCAGCTTGGGAAGCTAGTGCTCTACCACTGAGCTACAACCGCATCAAACTCTTATATCATAGGTTATAATTTAAAATCAAGTCAATTCTATTTTAAAAAACAAAAAACTTGACACAATAAAGATAATTATTCTAATAATATTATAACGTGTACCTGGGTAAGAATGAGAAAAATACTCCGTTTTTTTAATCCATTAAAATCATATTTTGCAGTTGTGCTTTATACAATGATTGTTTTTGTTATTCTGCATTTTCAATATGTTGGTTCTCCAAATAAATACTCAAATTTTATTGGATATATTGAAAGATCTTTAGAACAACTGAAGTATCAAATTCGTGGAGTTAAACCAATATCAGATAAAGTTATTATTGTTGATATGGATGAGGCTACACTTGAGCAATATGGTTGGCCAATTAATAGAAAATATTTTGCAGATATGGTTTTAAAATTAAAAAACCTTGGTGTAAAAGTTGTGGCATTTGATATTATCTTTGCTGATGCTAGCAATAATGATGCTATTGTAACAGCAAAAGAGTTTTATGAAAAATTTCAAAGAATCTCACTTACTTCAAATGGAGAACTTGTGGATGATTTAACCACAATTATTAATACACAAGAGAAAAATCTTCTAAAGTATGAGGAGATTACAAAAAAAATTGATAGACATGTTTATAATCTTAAAGAGTCTTTAAAAACATTAAAGCAGGAAACAGATAAAACCAATATCAAAAAAAATATAACAAAATTTGAAAAAGAACGGAAAATTTTAAATCCAATTATAAAAAAATCTAAAGATGAGATTATAAAGTATAGACAGATTTTTCAACAATTAAAAACACTTAACTCTCAATATTCTGAACTTCTTGAAAAAAAATCTCTTGAAACGTTTCCAGATAAAGTTTTTTCAAAAGCAATTCACAATGCAAAAAATGTTGTTTTAGGTTATGTTGGTTTTACAGATTTAGAGGAGGCAAAATTAATATCTGAAAAAAGAGGTGAGATAAACTATAGACAAGTTGTTGCAAGATCTGAGATTAAACTTAATAAAATATCACAAAAAGATATGCTTGAATATATGAACTTTAAGCGTTATGCAGCAATTAATGCTCCTCATCCCGATTTAGTTTATGTTGATCCTCCACTTCCTAAAGAACTTATTGATAAAATAAATAAAGAGATTAATGAGGCAACAGATGGAATCTCAGAGGATTTAATTGATATACTTGATAGGGCTGATGGTGTTTTAGCAACAGAGCATTATGGTTCATTTAATCTAATTCCTGATATTGATGGTATAGCAAGAAACTACTATCCTATATTTGCAATTGAGGATGAGAAAAAAGATTTACATCTTCTCTTCTCCTTAGGATTAGCAGCATTAAAAGTATACTATCATGATTTTAATAATAAATATGATGATTTTTACTTAAAATATCAAGTTGAAGGAAATATTGTTGGTGGTATTCAGTTTGATTTTAGTGGAAAAAAATCTTTAAATATGGATTTTGATCAAAGTCATGTTGTTTTAAATTACTATGGACCTGCTGAAACTTTCAAATATTATAGTATGAAAGATGTTCTTGATGATAAATTCACAGAAAAAGAGTTTAAAGATAAAATTGTTCTTATTGGAACAACTGCAACAGGTCTTTTAGATTTTCGTTCATCTCCATATGATACATCTCAAAGATATCCAGGGGTTGAGGTTCATGCAACATTTATAGAGAATGTTTTAAATGATCACTATTTTCAACGCTATAGTATGACCTATATTATAGAGTTGTTGGCACTTATTATTATGGGATTTATTTTTGGTCTTGTTTTAGTTAAAATTCATCTATATTTTGGCTTTATATTAGCAATATTATCATCAATAATAATTTTTTATGTAGATTTACTATTTTTCTTTAAAAATAGTATACAAGTGTTTTCACTATTTCATATATCTTTACCAATAATTCTTTTCATCGTTATAACTGTTTTTCGCTATTTTAGTGAAGAGAGAGAGAAAACCAGAATTAAAGGGGCATTTAAATATTATCTCAGTAAATCAGTTGTTGATGAGGTATTAAAAGACCCATCAAAACTATCTTTAGGTGGTGTAAAAAAGAATTTATCTGTGCTTTTTAGTGATATTAGAGGATTTACAACTATTTCAGAGGTTTTAACACCAGAACAGTTATCAGCAGTATTAAATGATTACTTAACTCCAATGACAAATATTGTTTTTAAATATGGTGGAACTTTGGATAAATATATGGGAGATGCAATTATGGCATTTTTTGGTGCCCCAATTGACCAACCAGATCATGCAGAGAGATCTTGTTTGACTGCCCTTGAGATGATGGAGAGACTTCAAGTGTTTAGAGAGAGTTTAAAAACTAGAAATTTACCTGATATAGATATTGGAATTGGTATAAATAC
>DYRY01000171.1 GCA_020718465.1 Anaeromyxobacter dehalogenans
CAAAAAAATATTTCCAAAATAAAAATATTTTGACGTTTTTAAAAAAAATATTTCCCAAATAAAAATATTTTGACGTTTTTCAAAAAAATATTTTCAAAATAAAAATATTTTGACGTTTTTCAAAAAAATATTTTCTAAGTAAAAATATTTTAATTGGTACTAAAAAAATTTAAAATCATATTTTACCCCTAAAATAGTGGAGAATCCATCAAAAAAATAGAAATTCCTATCACAAATGCAGTCATTTGGAAATAGTATATTTCTACCTGTTGAGGCAATTTGAAAAAATAGGTTAAAATCCTTTTTTATTCTATAGATTAGCTCTAATTTTAGAGTTGACATAGTTAAAAAATTTTTACCAATCATAACCATATCCCCCATAAATGGAAAAATTGATAATCCAAATTTAAAATCTTTATGTTTATAATAAAAACCTAATAATCTAATCCACAAAGCTCTATTATCTAAATCACTTAAACCATTAAAATATGATAATCCAAATATATCAAACTCTATAATATCGGTTTCAAAAATAAAAACTCTCATCATTAAACCAAGATAAATATCTTTTTGATATATTGTGTCATATTTGCAAGGCTCCTCTGGACTACCTCCACTACAACTCTCTTTTGATGTTCCAAAATGAACAAATGTTGCTGGAGAAAACTCTAAAAGGCTAATTTTGGTTCTATGGACAGATGAAAAAGCAACTGTGTTAAAAATAAAAAAAGAGAAAATTAAAATTAGGAGAGCTTTTTTTAAAAAAAATTTACTCATAATAACCTCATAAATACACTATTTTAAACTCATTTTTAGTAATAAAATCAGATATCCTTAATTACTTTTTTATAAAAATCAGAAATTTTCATATTTTTTAATCATATCACTATCGAACTTTTTGAATATAGTACTCCTCAAGAGAACCAAACTCACTCTTAATTGATAGCATTCTATTTTTATCACACTCCTCTATAATATGTCCATTTTTCATAATAATAACTCTGGAACAGAGTTGTTCAATAGACTCTAAAATGTGAGATGCAAAAATAATAGTTCTATTTTGTGAAACAGCCTCAAGTAAAAGTGATTTAAAATGATATATTGCAACAGGATCAAGTCCAGCAAAAACCTCATCCAATATAAGTAAAGTTGCATTAGATAAAAGTGCTGCTCCAAGCATAACTTTTTTTATCATTCCTTCAGAGTATTCAATTAAAAGTCTATTTTTATCAATATCCAAATCTATTTTTGTTAAGAAGTTAGCTATTTTCTCATCTGAATTATCTACTTTGTATATACTTGCAATAAACTCAAGATACTCTTTTGCGGTTAGATACTCATAAAATAGTGGCTTTTGTGGAATGTAAAATATCCCCTTTTTATGCTCATAATTATCGGGATTTAATGGAAAGTTGTTCCAAAGAATCTCACCTGAATCAGGAAGTAATTCACCAATTATCATTTTTATTGATGTTGATTTTCCTGCCCCATTTTGACCAATTATACCAAGAAAATCTCCATTAGAGATTTTTAAATTAATTGAGTCTACAGCGATTTTTTGTTGAAATTTTTTTGTTATATTTTTAAACTCAATCATAATAAACCTTTGTTACAATTTTTTTGTTATATATCTAAACTCAATCAAAATAAATATTTTATGATTTAAAATCTATTTTCAATCGCTTTTGACAATGTAACTTTATCAACATACTCTAAATCACTACCAATTGGAACTCCACTTGCAATTCTTGATATCTGAATTTTTGGGTATTTTGATAAAATTTTTTTAATATATATTGCAGTTGTTTCACCATCAACATTTGATGGTGTTGCAAGAATTATCTCTCCAAACTGAAAATTTTTAACTCTACTCTCTAACTCATTAATGCTTAAATCATCTGGCATGACTCCATTAATAGGTGATATTAAACCATGTAAAACATGATAACTCCCTTTATAAAATCTACTATCTTCAATTGCCATTAAATCTTGAAGAGTTGCAACAACAATAATCTGATTTTTATCTCGTCTATCATCACAACAGATTTCACAGGGATTTTTATCTTTAAGTGTGAGGTTTTTACAGATTTTACATCTTACAACCATATCTGGAACCTCAATAATAGCATTTGCAAGAGCCTCTCTTGTTGCTTTGTTTTGATTTAGCAAAAAAAATGCTAATCTTGTTGCACTTTTTCTACCAACTCCAGGAAGTTTATTAAGCTCATTTATTAAACTCTCTATTGCTCTCATTTTTAACCTATAAAACTGAAAAAAAGTAAATTTTTTATTTAAAAAAAATAAAAACAAATTTAAAAAATATCCTAAATAATTTTATTATGAAGATTTTTTCCAATGCCATTATAAAAGGATTTTATATCCATACTATTTTTAGCTTGAGGTTGAATCTCTGTTACTAAAATATAGCCATCTTTTGCATATATTCTCATCTCATTTTTTGTTATCTCAACTAAACCACACTCTTTTGAGTGATTTTCAACAACAGAATCAGCATTTATAATAAGATATTGCATGTTTTCATAAAAAAAGAAAGCTTTGGGCCATAAAGAAAATCCTCTTATTTTTCCAATAATCTCTGAAATAGAGTTATTAAAAGAGATTAAACCATCAGTTTTAGCCACTATTTTTGTATATGTTGCCTCTGAATGATTTTGAGGAGTAAAACTAACTTCATAATTTTTAAAACTACTAAAAAACTGTTCAATTGCTATATTTGACAGTGTTATAAGTTTTTTCTCTAAAGTTTGATAGTTATCTTTTGGGTCAACATCAATTTCATGAATTGAGATAATATCTCCAGTATCCATTCCCTCATCCATTTTCATGATTGAGACTCCTGTTTTTAAATCTCTATTTTTCAAGCACTCCTGAATTGGTGAAGCACCTCGATATTTTGGCAAAATTGATGCATGAATATTTATTGGAAAATATTTAGGAATATCTAAAAGTTTTGTAGGAAGAATTTTACCATAAGCAATAACAATAAAAAAATCAGGTTTTAAAGCCTCAATATCACTAAGGAATTGACTATTTTTTTTTATTTTATCTGGCTGAAATACTGGAATGTTATTTTCTAATGCTCTTATTTTTGTTGGGGGTGAGGTTAAAATCTGTTTTCTACCAACAGGTTTATCTGGTTGTGATACCACTCCAACAACTTCAACATCGAATATTGTTAATAGTTTTTCAAGAACACCATCTGCAATATCTGGAGTTCCCATAAAAACAACTTTATAACTCATTTAAACTCCTTAATATATAAAAACAAAAGTTTTTTTAATTTTTTCTAAAAAGAAGCATTTCTAAAAAAATAAAAATAGTAATTTTTTATTTAAAAAGCAAGAGTTTTTGTTTTTTTTAATTAAATAAAATTTAGAATCTCTCTAATTATTTTAAAAATTGTAATAGAGTTATCAAATTTTTCAGAGAAAAATAGTGATGCAAAAATCTCTTTTTTTCGTTCAAGTCTGCATTTTATTTTTTTTCTCATTTTATCTGTTAATATTTTTTCACCTTTTAAGATGTGAATAAAATCTTCAGAAAATATAGAGTCTCTAATATCTCTCTCAAGCCAATACTCAACCCTCTCAATAAGAGCCTTCTCTATAAAATCGGATGATTTTGAGAGTGTTAAAAAGAGAGAAAAATTCTCCTCATTTACTCTTAATATTGTCTCTTGAATTTTCTCTTCCTCCTCATTTTGTAGCTGTATATAGAGTTTTTCATAGTTTTGAGACTCCTCTTCATGGAGATTTAGTTGATGACATAAAGATATCAACCTCATTAAATTTGATGAATTTGGATTTTTTACAGCTAATACTCGATAGGTATCAAGATTTTTCTCTAATTCAGCCAAATTATCTTTGATTTTAACCATAAAGGCTCCATAAAATATAACCCATTATACAATAATTATTTGAAAATAAAATGTTTTTCGGTTAAAATGATTAAAATTTTTTGATGAGAATTAAAAATAGCATTTTTTTAATTTATTCATAATTTTATTTAGTACAATGTTGTGATTTTATCACTATTTTTAAATAAAATAGTAATTTTATTGTCTAATGTTAGTTTCTTTTTATTTTTTTAGGAGGTACTATGAGAAAACTACTTTATTTTCTCTTTATTTTAAGTTTTTTAGGGTGTGGAGACTCAAACAATAACAATCATCAAACAAAAGTCTGTACACCAGAGTGTGCAGAGTGGGAGAATTGTAATGATGGAGTTTGTGTTTTAAAAGCAGGGCGTTGTAGTACAAATAGCAACTGTACAGAGGAGCAGTTTTGTAATACAACAACACACACTTGTGAAGAACCAATAGTTGATCCTTGTGAAGGAGTAACATGTTCAAATCATGGAGAGTGCCAAAATAGTAATGGTGTTGCTTCATGTTCTTGTGATAGTGGTTATAAAGCAAAAGGGTTGGAGTGTGTTTTATTGTGTAGTGATATTAGTTGCATAGGTGGAAGTGTTTGTAATCCATCAAATGGAGAGTGTGTTTGTCAAGATGGTTCTTTTTTTAATGGTATAACTGGAAAATGTGAGTTAGATGATAAGTGTAATGGTGTTACTTGTGATACAAATTCTTATTGTTTGGAAGGTGAATGTTATTTAAAAGATGAATGTTCTATTGAAAATCCCAATGGTGTTTGTCCTACAATTGATGGAATTACATTAATTTGTAAAGATGGAATTTGTATATTCACAAATAATGGTTCAAAAAAAGAGGCAGAAAGATGCACTCCTTCCGAGTTTGATTGTGAAGAAGGAACAATTTGTGCAGATGTTTTTAAAGATGGTTTCTATAAATGCAGAGCTTTTTGTGATATGACAACAGAAGGTTCATGTGGTGAAAAAGGAATTTGTATTCCTTATTTGGATGATATTTTATTAAATACAGGTATTTGTGTTAAAGAAGATGCAGAATGTCAACCAAATGCAACAACACAATGTCCTGAAAATTGGGTTTGTGATTTAATGATTACAGCAAAAGTTTGCCGACCAGTTGGATTAGGTAAATATGGTGATGATTGTGATAATACAGATTCAACTTCTTCTTTAGATGCTTGTGAAATTGGATTATTTTGTGTTGGTGATGATGATGATGGAGAACCATATAAATGTCAGGAATTATGTTCACCTTTGACACAAACCGATAGTTGTGAAATCGGAAGATGTATTGCCATTGAAGATGTAAGTCCAGCAGTATTAAACAGAGAAATAGGATTATGTATTGATATCCCATATTTTTGTGATTCAAGTAATGGTGTTCAAAATAATCCTGCTTGTTCAGATGGAGCTTTGTGTTTTTCAATTGGTGAACAATCTGTTTGTGTTGAAGATGAGTGTGAAATAGGTGGCAATGATTGTGAAGAGGGATTTGTTTGTCAACGAAGCTATACATCTGTGAATAAATGTTTACCATTTGGAACAATAGATTATCAAGAGAGTGGTTGTGTTAATCCAGAGTTTGATGAAAATGTAAGTTATAATCCAAATGAGCTTTGTAAAGAGGGATTATACTGTATTGAAGATGAAGGAGAGCGTGGAACTTGTCAAGAGTTCTGTGATCCAATGTCTGAAAATAGTTGTGTTAAT
>DYRY01000172.1 GCA_020718465.1 Anaeromyxobacter dehalogenans
ATAAAAAAAACTCTTTTTTTCTCTTCTTTTAGGTTATGCAAGAGGTCTAATATATTATCAATCAGCAGCACTATTTCTTAAAACCTCTGGAACGCTTGTTATTCCCTCAAGAAGCTTTGTTAATGCTGCTTGACGAAGTGTTTTAAAACCTATCTCTGCAATAGCAATTTTTTTGAGCTCTGTGGATGATCCTCCATTAAGAACAGCCTCCCGAATCTCATCTGTTATTGGAAGAACTTCATAAAAACCAACACGACCTTTATATCCAGAGTTACTACACTTTGGACAACCCTTTCCTTTGTATACTTTTGCAGTTTTTGCAACCTCTGGTTTCATTCCAAGCTCAATTAATCTCTCAACCGTAATATCTGTATCCTCAATTTTACATGCAGTACAGATACGTCTTCCTAAACGTTGTGCAACAACTAAGTTTAAAGATGCAGTAACAAGAAAAGGCTCAATACCCATATTTAAAAGACGTGTTACTGTTGCAGGAGCATCATTTGTATGTAGTGTTGAGAGAACCATGTGACCAGTTAAAGCTGCTTTAATACCAATTTCGCCTGTTTCAAAGTCACGAATCTCCCCAACAAGAATAACATCAGGATCCTGACGAAGAAATGAGCGTAAACTTGCAGCAAATGTTAGGCCAACATCATCATTTACGTTAACCTGATTAATTCCATCAAGGTTAAACTCTACTGGATCCTCTGCTGTACTAATATTAATATCAACTCTATTTAAACTACTAAGAGCAGAATAAAGTGTGTTTGTTTTACCAGAACCAGTTGGTCCTGTAACAAGAACCATACCATAAGGTCTCTCAATTGCCTCTTTAAACAGTTTAAATTGAAACTCCTCAAAACCAAGTTTAGTCATATCTAATCTAAGATTCTCTTTATCAAGCAAACGACAAACAATTTTTTCACCAAAAAGTGTTGGAAGAACAGATACACGATAATCCATATCTTTTCCATTTGGTAATTTAAGTTTAATACGACCATCTTGAGGAACCCTTCTCTCTGCAATATCAAGATTTGACATAATTTTAATTCTTGAAGTAATTGCATTTTTTAGTTTTGCTGGCGGTCTTAACATCTCTTGTAAAACACCATCAATACGATATCTCACTCGATATGATTTCTCGTAAGGCTCAATATGTATATCTGATGCTCCTCTAACAATAGCATCTGTTAAAATTTGATTAACAAGTTTAACAACTGGGGCATCCTCTGCTGCTTTAATATTAAATTCCTCTTCATCATCTTTGATATCAAACTCAATTGCATCTAAATTTAAATCTCCAAGAACAGAGTTTAACTGCTCTTTTTGACCAAAAAACTTATCTAAAGTCTCCTGAATTTGACGTGGACTTGCAACAACAGGATTTATTTTAAGACCATTTGTCATGTATTGAAGTTGGTCAATTGCCCTTAAATTTGATGGATCTGCCATTGCAACAATAAGTGTTTGGCCAGACCTAGATACAGGAATTAACACATTTTCTCTACAAAAAGTTTCATTAATAGTTAATTTTCTTAAATCCTCATCCAACTCAAAACTATCAAGTGGAAATACCTGCATTCCATATTTTTGAGCAACAAATTTAATTAAATCATTCTCATTAACACTTCCTAATTTTACTAAAGCAGAACTAATAGAGTCCCCAGATGTACTACTCATCTCTTTTGCTTTCTGATATTGTGCCATTGTAATTTTATTGTTTCGTAATAAAAGTTCACCAACACGATCTTCTGCCATAATCCCTCCTAAAATAACAAAAAATTGTAACACAATTAATAAAAAATTGTCAAAAATAAAGTAACTATTTTAAAATAAATTTTTATTTTGTTTTTTAAGTTTTATTTATAGATTATAAAATTCTGCTGTTTTCAGTAATTGGATGATTTTCAAAATATTGAATCACATCATTTTTGTCTGTTCTTAATTGTTTTATAAGTGCCTCAATACCTTTAAATTTTATCTCATCTCTCATTCTTTCCATAAAATGAATTTTTATTTTTTCATAGTAGATCATTTTATTGAAATTTAAGATATGTGTCTCTATTGTTTGTTCTCTATTTTGAAATGTTGGATTATATCCAATATTTGTCATTGAAGGGTAGAGTGTTGAACCTATTTGAGTTAATGTTGCATAAACACCACCTTTTGGAAGAAGCTGAAAGTCGGAATAAAGCTTTAAATTTGCTGTTGGATATCCCATAACATGACCTCTACGAAAACCTGATTCAACATAACCTTTTATAAAAAAATTATTTAGCATATAGCGATTTACAGTTCTTAATGCCCCTTTTTTTAACATTTTTCTTATATATGATGATGTAACTCTTCTACCATCAGGACCAACTTCAGGAACAACTGTTATTTTGAATCCCATCTCTCGACTCATTATCTCAAGAGCCTCAATATTACCCTCTCTGTTTTTACCAAAACTATAGTCATCACCAACAACAAGATGAATCATATTAAGTTTTTTTTGCAGAAAAAGTATAAAATCTTTTGGAGATAAAGTTCTAAAAGATTCTGAAAAATACTCTAAAACAGAGAAATCTAATCCCATTTTTTCAATCATTTTTACTCTATCCTGATAGTCTGAAACAATAAGTTTCATCCCTTTTTCAGGCCTTACAACAAGAACTGGATGAGGGGCAAATGTAAATGCTCCACAATCTCCATTAATAGAGGAGGCAATCTCTTTTGTTGTATTTAATATTTTTTGATGTCCAAGATGAACGCCATCAAAATTTCCAACAGCAACAACACTCTCTCTACTGTGTTTATAGCTTAAATCATTTAAAAGATTATTAAGTTTTTTCATATATCTCTCTAACTATATGCGAGATTTTTTACTATTAAAAGTTTAAAATCATCACAGAAATATTCTAATAATTCTGCTATGAATATCGTATAGTAACTTTTTATATTTGTCAAATAAAAATATTTTATCATTATATAAAAACTAAAATGCTTGATTTTTTAAATAAAATCAAGGATAATAAATCAAATGTTGTAATTATTGATTTGAAGTTTTTTATTTTATATCTTTTAAGAGAATGATTTGAACTTTTTTGTTTTATTAAAGAAAAAGTATGATTTAATTTTTAATATAAGGATTATAAAAAATGTTTGATATAAATAATAACCCATGCCCTATAGCAAAATCAATTGAGTTTTTTTGGGAGAATATTCGCCAACTATCTGGTGAGAGTTTTTTTTCAAAATCTACAGAGATAGTAAGTTTAACAACAAAAGCCAATTACGTTTGGATTGGAGATGTATCTAAAAATAAAGATAAAATAACAACATTATCATTTTTTCAAAATGGTGTTAAGGGAAGTAATTTTGAGTATTTGATAAAAAATAGTTTATGTTGCATTATTTTAGAGAAAAAAGATATTTTATTAGTTGATAGTTCAAACAAAAATCAATATTTTGTTGATAGTAATAAAGAGAATGAAATATTAAATGAAACAACAGAAGAGTATATGGATAGATTTAATAACTACATTAACGATTTTAATGAAAATAGTAAAGTAAATCTATTTTTTGAAAATTGGACAATTGAAAACTATATTGGAGTACCTCTATTTAACTCAAAAAAAGAGGTTATTGGGGTAATTGTTGTAATATTCTCTGAAAATACAGAACATATCGCGAAATTTAAACTATTTATGGAGATAATATCCTCTTTTTGCTCTCAAGAGCTTGAGAGTATTGAACAAAAAAGGGAGTGTAAATATCAAGAACAAAGATTTTATGACCTTTTTAACTCTACCCAAATATCAATTTGGGAGTTGGATGCCTCTAATATTAAAAATGATATAAAAGATATGAATTTAAATGATTTTAAAAAAAGTGGAGATTTTAATTTAGAACAATTAGATTTAAGTAGTTTTAATATAGATTTAGTGTTTAATATTATAAAAAAAGTTAAAATTACAGCTATAAATAACTACACTTTATCAATGTTTAAATTTGAATCAAAAAAAGAGTTTACAACTGATATATTATCCCTTTTGAGTGATGATTTTATAAAAAAAATAGTGTTATCTTTTAATCTTTTAAAATCTAAAACATTCTCACATTATTTTGAATCAAGTTTTAAAAATAGTTTAAATGAAACTTTAAATGTCTCTATTAAATGGGAGATTCCAATATACTCTATTGATAGTTGGGAGAGAATAATTGTTGTTGTTCAAGATATAACAGATAAAAAATGTTATGAACTAAAAGCAATACAATCAGAAAAAATGGAGGCAGTTGGCATGTTAGCTGGAGGTGTTGCTCATGATTTTAATAATCAATTGACACCAATTGTAACTTTTGCAGAGATTCTAAAAGAGGAACTTAATGAGCAATATCAAATAAAATATATTGACAATATATTAAGTGCAGCAACTAGAGCATCAGATTTAGTGGATCAACTACTCATGTTTTCCAGAAAAGGGGAGTCAATTTTTGTTTCATTAAATATTGATGATGTTATTCAAGAGTCTATTGAGTTACTTGAGAGAAGTATTGATAAAAAAATAACACTAAAACATGAAAAAAATGTTTTGATGGCTCCAATAATGGGTGACTCTACAATGCTTCAAAACATGATTTTAAACTTAGTTATAAATGCAAGAGATGCTATGCCAAATGGTGGTGAGATTTTAATAAACACAGGTACAATAACTATTGATACTTTATCATTACTCTTTAATATTAAAGATAATATTCAAAGTGGAGATTATCTTAAATTATCAATAACTGATAATGGAGTTGGTATTGATAAAACTCTGTTAAATAATATATTTTCTCCATTTTTTACAACAAAAGAGCCTGGAAAAGGTACTGGATTAGGATTATCTGCTGTTTATGGAACAGTTAAGAAACATGGAGGCTTTATTAATGTTGAAAGTGAGTTAGGAGTTGGAACGACTTTTTATATCTTTATTCCAATAAATAAAGTTGCATCATCAAAATCACTTGAACAAGTTAGTAGCCCTAAAAAATTCCCTAAACAAAACTATACTGTTCTTTTAGTTGATGATGAGGAGCTTGTTTATAAATCAACAGCTGAGATACTTAAGCGTGTTGGATATAGTGTTATGATTTGTACAAATGGTGAAGATGCAGTAGAGTATTTTGAAAGATATGAAGCATCAATAGATATTATTATTCTTGATATAATAATGCCAATTATGAGTGGAAAAGAGGTTTTTTCAGTTATACGACAAAAAAATCAGCAGATTCCTGTTATTTTTTCCTCTGGATATCCAATAGATAGTGAGGAGTTACTAAATTTTGGTGAAAAAGTCTCTTTTATTCAAAAACCATTTAAAATATCGGAACTTGCAGATAAAATATCAGAGTTTTTGGATTAATATTAAAAAAATATATTTATAACTCTCTTTTAATTTCCCAAATAAAAAAATAAAAAACATAAAGAGATAGAAAATTTTTTATTAATAACAAAAAATATAATATGTATATTTTTTTTTGCAGATAGTACTTTTCAGTAAAAGTATATTATATTTTTTTTGCAGATAGTACTTTTCAGTAAAAGTATATTATATTTTTTTTGCAGAT